>DNXA01000277.1 GCA_003506065.1 Actinomycetota bacterium | reverse complement strand
CAAGATCGCAACCGATCTGCACGATTCGCGTGACGCCAACTGACGCGGCCAGTTCGATCAGCGAGTCCGCGTCGGGCAGCTCGCCCCCGTGCAGGTGCCGATCGTGAATATCCAGATGGCAGTGGGTGTCGATCACCGGTACTGCGAGGCGATCTGGAGCAGCGACCGTCATTCCCCAACCTCCTCCAGTCGGGGGAACAACCCAGCACCCTTGGTGATCAGCGTGCCTTGAGTCAACTGCCCCCAACGGGCGACGTCGCCAATGCGCTGCTCACTGATGGGTCCGAGCGAAGCCTCGGCACCAAGCTGCGACCACAGATCAGCCATCGCCTTGGGCATCAACGGGTAATACAGGACGGCAATCGCGCGCAGGGACTCGCAGATGGCATAGAGGACGGTGTGCAAGCGGGCTGCTTGCGCTTCGTCCTTGGCCAGCACCCAGGGTTCCTGCTCGGTGACATACATGTTGACCGCGTCAACGAAACCCTTGACCGCGACGATTGCCGCTGAGAAATCAAGCAGATCCATGGCGGCCTCAGCTTCGTCCACCACTCGTGCGAGGTGCTCGCTCAGTGCTCGCTCGGCAGCACCTTGCTCACCCGCTGCAGGCAGCAGACCTTCGCAGTAGCGGTTGACCATTGCGGTGCCTCGCGAAGCGAGATTGCCAAGGCCATTTGCGAGCTCAGCGGTGTAGCGAGCGCTCATCTCCTCCCAGGAGAAGGAGCCATCCTGACCGAACTGGATCGAGCGCATGAAGTAGTAGCGGAAGGCATCTGAGCCGAAGTGATCAATGATCTGCGAAGGTGCGATGCCGTTCACTCGTGACTTGGACATCTTCTCGCCGCCTACAAGCAGAAAGCCATGCGCGAAGACCTTCTTGGGCAACGGCAGGTCTGCAGCCATCAGCATGGCGGGCCAGTACACCGCGTGGAAGCGAATGATGTCCTTGCCCACGAGATGAACGTCGGCGGGCCAGGTTGCGGCGAACTCCTTCCCCCCAGATGAATCTGGATCCTCGCCATACCCGACAGCAGTCAGGTAGTTCACCAGCGCTTCAAACCAGACGTAGACCACCTGCTTGGAGTCCCATGGCAGCGGCACTCCCCAACTCACGCTTGAACGCGACATCGAGATGTCTACGAGTCCTTGACGAATGAAGCTCATCACCTCGTTGTAGGCGCTCTGTGGTTGAACCAATTCCGGCTGAGCCTCGTACAGTGCGATGAGACGATCGCCAAAGGCGGAGAGCTTGAAGAACCAGTTGTCCTCAACCACATGTTCGACCGGACGGCCATGGATCGGGCAGACCTGCTCGCCTTCGTATTCGCCGGTTCCCGGAACCAGATCTGCAGCGAACTTGAACTCTTCACAGCCCACGCAATACGGGCCCTCGTAGGGCGCTGCGTACACGAATCCGTTCTCGCGGATCGTTTCCCAGAACTTCTGCACGGCCACTGCATGCCGCGGCTCAGTCGTGCGAATGAAGTCATCGTTGGCTGCATCCAGGGTCTGCAGCACCGGAAGCCACGCAGATTCAACCAGGCGATCGACCCACTGCTGAGGAGTGACGCCACCAGCATCTGCGGCGCGCTGCACCTTTGTTCCGTGCTCATCGACCCCGGTGAGGTACCAGACATCCTCGCCCCGCTGGCGATGCCAGCGAGTCAGGAAGTCACCTGCCGTCGTCGTGTACGCGTGGCCGATATGTGGAGCGTCGTTGACGTAATAGATCGGCGTGGTCACATAGAAACGAGCCGAAGGGTCCAACGAAGCCATGGCGCGATCCTACGGTTGCGCAGACTTCGCCTGAATGACTGCGTCGTAGACCTCGCGACGCCCTACTCCAACTTCACGAGCCACCTCGGCAATCGCGGATTTTCGATCAGTGCCCAGCGCCTCACGGCGATGGACCTCTGCGACCCACGCCGCAGGAGTCACCAGGCCACGAGCGGCTCGCAGCTCATCAGCGGATGCTCCTGACACCACGACGGTGCATTCGCCGCGTACGCCGTCAGCGGCCCAAATCACGAGAGATTCCAGGCTTCCGCGGATCACCTCTTCATAGGTCTTGGTCAGCTCACGGCAGACAGCAGCAGATCGCTCAGGGCCCAGACCTGTCACCAGCGCAGCCAGCATCGTCTGCAGACGATGGGGGGCTTCGAAGAAGACCATCGTTCGAGACTCGGACTTCAGCTCTTCAATGCGCGCCTGACGTTCGCCGGATTTTCGCGGCAGGAAGCCTTCAAAGCAGAAGCGATCGACCGGGAGTCCGGAAACTGCCAGGGCCATCAGTACCGCTGATGGCCCTGGTGCGGCAGTGACGTGCACCCCCCTCGCAACCGCCTCGGCGACCACGCGATACCCGGGATCGCTCACCGACGGCATGCCAGCATCAGTCACGACGAGCACGACAGCACCTGCAAGCGCCGCATCGACCAGTTCCACCGCGCGCTGCTTCTCATTGGCGTCGTAGTAGGAGACCACGCGACCACTGAGCGTGACGCCCAATCCGTCGGCAAGTCGACGCAGCCGGCGGGTGTCCTCCGCAGCAATCACATCCGCGGTCTGAAGCAGATCGATCAGGCGTACCGAGGCGTCGCCGACATTTCCGAGCGGAGTGGCGGCGAGAACGATCCGGCCGATTGCAGTCTCGTGTCCGTTCTCCTGACTCTCATCTGCGGCAGCCACATTGCATCTTCCCACCCGCCTACGATGACCACGTGCTTGTGGCCCGCGACACTGCCTCGCTAGCGAAGCGACTCGTACCACCGATGCCGCAGTCCTCAGGTTGGGTGAGCGCGCTCCTCGTCACTGCAATTGGCGCTCTCCTGCGATTGTGGAACCTGGGCCAACCGCACGACGTGATCTTCGACGAGACCTACTACCCCAAGGATGCGCTCGCCTTGCTGCGCTTTGGCGTGGAGCAGGCAACCGTCGCGGACGCGAACAAGATCCTGCTCAGCTCGGATGGCAATTGGCACACCGTTGACATCTTCAACGGTTCAGCGGCGTTCATCGTCCATCCGCCCTTGGGCAAATGGATCATTGCCTTGGGCGAATACACAGTCGGAGCAACGCCCACGGGATGGCGCATTGCTGTTGCTCTCATCGGCATCATCTCGGTCCTGCTGACTGCCCGCATTGCCCGCCGGCTCACCCGCTCAAATCTGGTCGGCCTGCTGGCCGGCCTCTTTGTGGCGCTCGACGGTATGCACATCGTCATGAGCCGCACTGGCTTGCTCGACATCATTCTCGGCTTCTTCGTGCTCATCGCTTTCGGCTGTTTGCTGATGGACCGAGATCAAGTGCGAAGCCGACTCGCCAGACTGATTGGCGAGGAAGGCCTGCAGGCAACAGCAAGCACCTGGGGCCCCAGACTTGGCAGGCGACCGTGGCGCTGGGCGGCCGCGTTTGCCCTGGGACTTGGCTGCGGCGTCAAGTGGTCAGGCATCTGGTTCGCTGTCGCATTCATGGCGATGTCCTTGGTGTGGGACATCTCGGCAAGACGAGCCGTCGGTGTTGAACGGCCCTGGCGAGCCACGCTCATCCGCGGCCTGCCCGTCACTGCGCTGGTCACCGGTTCGATCATGGTCGCTACCTATCTGCTCACCTGGACCGGTTGGTTCCTGAGCGACCTCGGCTGGGATCGCGATTGGGCCGGGGGCACCGGCATCCTGGCTGCTCTCAGCTCGCTCCTGCACTACCACTCAGAGATGTGGGACTTCCACGTCGGGCTGACGACTGAACATGCCTACGCCAGCAACCCATGGTCATGGTTGCTGCAGGCCCGACCCACGTCGTTCTATTGGAACAACGTCACCGACGGCACTCAGGGCTGCCCGACTGAGAACTGTGCCGCCGAAGTGCTCGCACTCGGCAATCCTGTGATCTGGTGGGCTGGCATTCTGGCGATCGTCTACCAAGTCTGGCGCTGGCTCGGCAAGCGCGATTGGCGATCTGCTGCAGTGCTCGTCGGCATCGCTGCGGGCTGGTTGCCATGGATGCTCTACTTGAATCGCACCATCTTCACGTTCTACACCGTGGTGTTCATGCCCTTCATCGCTATCGCCTTGGCAATGTCTGCCGCGGCGCTGCTCGGGCCAGAAACCGCATCTGCCTTGCGCAAGCGCAGGGGCATGATCGCGCTCCTGGTACTCGTGGGATCAGTGATTGCCGTTGCCTGGTGGCTCTATCCAGTCTGGACAGGGCAGCTCATGCCGTACANNATGTGGCTGCCGAGCTGGGTGTGAGCAGTCACCGACCGGCGTCTCACTTTCCAAGAATGAGCAAGGTTCCGGCGGCGAGCCCGAGTCCAAACCAGACGATGCGAAAGGCAGTGTCTGCGCGACCACGCAAAGGCCACTTCGCTTTCGGTGAGACCAGTAAGCCCCAGGTGATGGCGAACGCGGCGAAGAGCCCGATTGCAAGAAGAAGGCGAAGCAACAGCGGGCCTTGCAGCGCAAGGCTCCACCAGACCACCAGGACGTAGACCACCACTTCAGCAAGGAACTGCGCTACTTCGCGCCAGCCGATGTGAGGGGTGTGGTGGCTACTCCGCTCGGTGGACAGGTCTCTCCGTGTGCGGAGTGAACGCTTCGCCGAGAAGTCCAACCGCCTTGGACAGTTCGGCGGGAATGACCCAAACCTTGCTGGCCGCTCCGTTGGCGATTGCAGGCAGAGTCTGCAGGTACTGGTACGCCAGAACGGTTTCGTCCACACCAGACTCGTGAATCATCTGCACGACTGTATTGAGTGCCTGCGCTTCTCCTTCTGCTCGAAGAATCGCCGCTTGCTTGTCTCCTTGTGCACGAAGTACAGCAGCTTGCTGCGCGCCTTCTGCGCTGAGAATTGCTGATCCCTTCTCTCCTTCGGCAGTCAAGATGACTGCACGGCGTTCACGTTCGGCGCGCATCTGCTTTTCCATCGCCTCCTGTACGGACGCTGGAGGATCAATCGCTTTGAGCTCCACTCGATTCACGCGGATACCCCACTGACCAGTGGCCTCATCCAAGACAGCGCGAAGCCGACTGTTGATCTCATCGCGTGAGGTCAGCGTCGCCTCCAAATCCAAGGAGCCAATGACGTTTCGCAGGGTCGTTACCGTCAGTTGCTCAATGCCCATGAGTGGGTTTGCCATTTCATAGGCTGCTTTTTGCGGGTCGGTGACGGTGAAGTAGATGACGCTGTCAATTGACACCACAAGGTTGTCCTGAGTGATGACGGGCTGCGGAGGAAAGGAAACGACCTGCTCCCGCATATCGATTCTCTGGTGCACGCGATCCACAAACGGAACCAAGAGCGACAGACCCGGAGTCAGGGTCCTGTTGTAGCGACCCAGTCGCTCCACAATGACTGTTTCACCCTGTCCCACAATGCGCACGGATCGAAAGACAGTGATCAATACGAGCAGGGCGAACAAGATGCCAATGAGCGCACTGACCAAAGGCAGGGAATCCATGAGAGCTTCTCCTAAGGGTTATGAAACGGCTGCACTAGCGCGGTTGCGCCATCGATGCGCGTGACGACCACATCCACGTCAGTCGGAATCGGGTCTGTGAGTGGTCCATCGCGGTCAACCCGTGCCGACCAGGACTGGCCATTGAGGCGAATCAGACCGGCCTCGACAGTGACGACGTCCAGGGTGCGTGCTCGCGAACCGGGGAGCGCGTCGACATTGGTCTTGAATTCCTTGGCCAATCCCAAGCGGCGCAAGACAGGCGGACGTACGCCGAAGAGTCCAACCAGCGCAAGGACAGCGAAGACAAGGATCTGCAGCCACAGAGGTGCACCGGCCAGCGCCGACACACCCGCACCTGCAGCTGCGATCCCGACTATGAGGAAGGTCAAGTCCGTGATCAGGACTTCTAGACCGATGCAGACAATCGCGATAATCGCCCAGATCAGCAGTGGCGCCATGCTGAATGGTATCGACGCGCGACGTCAATCAGCCCTGAACAGGCAACTGCCGCCAACTCTGCATCATTTGGCTGCATCTTCGAGCATCGGTCATCCAGTGGAGCTGAGGGGATTCGAACCCCTGGCCTTCTCATTGCGAACGAGACGCGCTACCAACTGCGCCACAGCCCCTGAAGCGGATGAACAGTATCAGTGCAGGAATCAGGCGTTGGCTGTGCGAACGGCAGGCATCTCAGCCGTCTCCGTCCGGTGATCAACGACGGCCGGTGCGGCGGCTGCAGCATCCTGATGGCGGCGCATTGAGGCCGCGGCCTCCACCATTGCCGACCCATTCCACTCACCCGGTCGAGCACGATCAATCGGGCGCGGGATCACCGATGCGCGTGGGGAATTCACATAGGTAGGCAGGGTCGAAGGCACCGCCTCCCAGGAGTTCTCGTCATCCCAGGCGTTCCAGTTCTCCCAGTCATCGGCAGCGGCCATAGCTGGGGCTGCCACGGGCGCCTCCGCTCGGCGCGGCTGCTGAACCCGTACTGGCGCGGGCTGCATGCGCTGCGATTGCTTGCGCGCAGGAGCGGTCATCACCGTGGCTGCAAGGAATGCCGTCACCAGAACGGCCGAGATCATCGGGAGCCACTTGGGCGCAATGGAGGCGAAGGCGAGCAACAAGGTGGCTGCGAGCAGCACGGTGAGCACGCCCAGCACCATCGTTCGGCGCTGGGTTGCGCGCTCATGAGCGGAGTTGCCTTGGTGCTGACGAGTCTGCTGGGGGTTGGGCATGTTCTCTCCCGAACGCTGGTTTCCAAGCGAGCGCATCGCGGTACTGAAGCGCGTGGTCGAGCGAACCTCGCTGACCTGATCATGGCGGCGAAGCCACATCGGGATGAGTACCGCAGCCCATAAGGCGATGATCACCAAGTAGATCAAGCCCGTCACCTTGCGAACGCTAAACCCCAAAGTCGCTGACACCGCGTAAGAGCCGTTGACGAACTTTGCGTGTCGCGAAATTGGGTGTATACGTCAGGTGGACTGCGTCGCGCGCCAGCCAGCCAAGACACCTTCTGGCCGGTCACCCTCAACCAAGGCGTAGCAAATGTGATCGCGCCAATCCCCTGCAATATGCAAGTACGAACGCCGCAAGCCCTCTTCTGGAATGCCAAGTTTTTCGACTACCCGCCGGGACGCTGCATTCTCGGGACGGATGTGAATCTCGACCCGATGCAGGTGGAGTTGGTCCAGGCAGTAGTCCAATGCCATGGCCACTGCGGTGGGCATGATGCCCTTGCCAGCCACTTCCTTGTCGATCCAATAGCCGATGTAGGCCGAGCGAAGGGATCCATAGGCAATGCCACCGACGGTCAATTGGCCGACGAACTTGCCGTCGTAGGTGACCACCCAGGGGATCAGTCGTCCAGCACGGGCGTTGCGGTGCATTGATCTGACCATCATCCCGAAGCTCGCTGGGATCTCCCCCGACTCAAGGCCCTCGATAGGGACGGTGGCCTCCCACTCCTCCAGCCAGTCGAAGTTGCGCGCACGCACTTCACGCCAGATGCGCCCGTCGCGCCGGCGGATCGGACGAAGCCCCACTCGGCCCTCAGCAAGGGTCGATTCCCAGTTCACGACCAGGAGGCGACGAGGTCGCGGAGCCAGTCTCGGAACTGCGGACCGAGATCCTCGCGCTCAGACGCCAGCACGACATTGGCCTGGAGATAGGAGAGCCGATCGCCTGTGTCATACCTGCGGCCGCTGAAGATCACGCCGTGCACGCCACCACCTTGCTCGGCAGGCAGGGTCGCAAGCTCACGCAGGGCATCGGTGAGCTGGATCTCGCCACCGCGGCCTGGCTCGGTGTGCTTCAAGACCTCAAAGACGGCTGGATCCAGGAGATAGCGACCAATCACGGCATAGGAACTGGGCGCCGACTCAACTTCTGGCTTCTCCACGAGATCGGTCACTCGCACCAAGCCATCCACTGGCTCAGCCTCGATGGCAGCGCAGCCATAGAGCGAGATGGACTGCGCTGGCACCTCCATCAGACAGATGATCGAACCTCCGAAGCGGGCTCTGGCCTCCATCATTCGGGGCAGGATCGGGTCGCGCGGGTCAATCAGGTCATCACCCAGCATCACTGCAAAGGGCTCATCGCCGATGTGATCCTCAGCGGTCAGTACGGCGTGACCCAGACCCAGCGGATCTCCTTGGCGCACATAGTGAATGCGCGCAAGATCTGTCGGCTCGGTGACCAGAGCCAGGCGCTCCTCGTCATTCTTGCTGCCCAGCGAGGCTTCAAGCTCGAAATTGCGATCGAAGTGATCTTCCAGCGGGCGCTTGCTGCGACCGGTGATGAACAGCAGGTCCGTGAGGCCCGCAGCGACCGCCTCCTCCACCACATATTGGATTGCCGGCTTGTCGACGACAGGCAGCATTTCCTTCGGCGTCGCCTTTGTTGCTGGGAGGAATCGCGTGCCCAATCCCGCAGCGGGCACGACTGCCTTGCGGACGACCTGATTCATGCGCACGACCCTAGCCGCACTCCATGCGGCACGATGGTTGTGTGGCGACGAATGAGGAACCGGAGTCGTATTCAAAATCGGAAATGCGCGGCCAGATCCGCAAACGACGAGCTGGGCTGTCGGCAGCGGATCGGCTGGCCACTGGCGAGTTGATCGCGGGACACATCATGCCGATCGTCCTCGAACGCGGGTCCTCCTGTGTGGCGTGCTATTTCTCATTGCCGACTGAACCCACGACCGACCCATTGCTGCAACTGCTCTGGGCGGCCGACATCGAGGTGCTCACCCCGCGTGTGCGCGGAACCGCACTCGAGTGGGTGCGCAGCGACTCGGCGAGCAAGTGCACATCCGGGTCATTCGGGGTTCGCGAGGTGATCGGAGGTGAGCCGGTGCCATTGACCGCCGTTGACCTCGTGATCATGCCCGCACTTGCTGTCTCTGCAACTGGAGCCAGGCTTGGGCAAGGTGGCGGCTTCTATGACCGGGCCCTGGCCCAGTTGGAGTCGATGCCGCTCCTCATCGCAATGCTCTTCGCCCACGAGGACGGAGTCGATGTGCCAGCAGAGTCGCATGATGTGGCCGTCGACGCCGTGGCCACTGAGCAAGGCGTGCGCTGGATCATGTGAGGTGCGTTGTCACTGTCCAAGTGATCCAGAAACTGACGACACACGAGATCACCATCAACGCGACGAAGACCCAGAACCGCCCCCGGCGTTCAGCCCACAGAGCGTTGCTCTCCCAGGCGAATCCGGAAAAGGTGGTGAAGGCCCCGCAGAATCCCGTCCCCGCCAGTACGAGCAGCGTGGAGTCACCAAGCCCCACCACCACTCCCAGCAGGGCCGAACCCAGCACGTTGACCACGAGCAGCCCCATGGGGATCGGGCTGTCAATGGAGATTCGCGTGACCGCCCGATCCGTCAGGAATCGAGCAGGGGCCCCAATCGCAGCCCCGAGGGCCACCCACCCGAGCATTGCCAGATTCATGGCATCGGCCTCAAAGCAGCGAAGGTCCGCCGCCCAAGCGGCACAGCGAGCAGACCGATCAGCAGGGTGCTGACGAGGTAGGCGATGGCCAACCACGGCTCGTCATCGTGCACCACAACATCGGCTGCGAGCGTGGAGAAAGTCGTGAAGCCGCCAAGCACCCCGGTGATGATGAACGGCTGCCACAGTGCTGACCCACCGCGACTGCG
>DNXA01000251.1 GCA_003506065.1 Actinomycetota bacterium | reverse complement strand
CTTCGCACTGGCAAGCGTCTTGGACGGCGAGTCACCGAGGTTGCAGTGGTGTTCAAGCGCGCACCGCACCTGCCATTCGCCGCTGAAGCAGTCGATGAACTGGGCAACAATGCCCTCGTCTTCCGCATCCAGCCCGATGAAGGCATCACCGTGCGCTTTGGTTCCAAGGTCCCTGACACCTCAACCATTGAGGTGCGCGATGTCACGATGGACTTCGAGTACGGCGAGAGCTTCGTTGAATCCAGCCCAGAGGCCTACGAGCGACTGATTCTCGATGTGCTGATCGGCGATCCGCCATTGTTCCCTCGCCATGTCGAGGTGGAACTCGGCTGGAAGATTCTTGATCCGGTGCTCGACTACTGGGCCGAACAGGGCCAACCAGATCAATATGTCTCGGGCGGTTGGGGACCTCACAGTCAGTACGACATTGCTGCCCGCGACGGCCGTGCCTGGAGGCGACCATGATCCGTCTGGAAAACACCAGTGGTGGCGCAGTAGCCGCCGCCATCACCGCAGAACGTCATCGTCTGGGCTCCCCCACGACCGGCATGGTCCTGACCTTGCTGATCCTGGCCGATGAGGAGTCACAGGCTGACGCAACAGCAGCTGCAGTCGCCACCGCGCGACAGCACCCGATGCGCATCATCACCCTGATCGCTCGGCCCGATGCGCGAATCACCCAGCTCGACGCGATGATCAGTGTCGGAGGCGACGACGGCCCGGGGGAAGTTGCGGTCCTGCGCTTGCGCGGGGAACTGTCGGAATATGCAAACTCCGTGGCCGTGCCTCTCTTGCTCCCTGACACTCCAGTGGTCGCCTACTGGCCAGGTATTGCTCCCGATGTTCCTTCGGACAGCAAGATCGGCCGGCATGCCCAGCGGCGCATCACAGATGCCGCCAATGTACGCGATCCACTGGCGGCGCTCGCAACGCGCAAGTCCGGGTATGTGCCCGGTGACACAGACTTGGCATGGGCGCGACTGACCCAGTGGCGATCCGTCCTGGCATCCAGCTTCGACCAGGCCAGTTCACCGGTGCACCATGTGCGGGTGGAAGGCGAGCGGGACAACCCGAGCATCGCACTGCTTGGCGCCTGGTTGGGACAGTCCCTCAACTGCTCAGTTGAAACAGTCTGGAATGACAAACAGGGTGTGACTTCTGTCCAGATCGACATGGACCAGGCTCCCCTGACCATCTCTCGAGTCGACGCCAAGACCGTCGTCGTCGTTCGTCCAGGCCGTGCGGATGCTCACCTCACCCTCCCCCGGCGCTCGGTCTCGGCCCTGCTTGCCGAGGAATTGCGCCGCCTTGATCCCGACGATATGTATGGCGAAGTCATCTCCAACCTGAGCCTATGAGCGATCGCGAACTGATTCGGCATACGGGCGCCGATGCTCTGGCCCTGGCAATTGCTGGTCGGCTGGTTGCCACAGTCGTCGAGGCGCAGACGCAGCGTCAGGTGGCACATGTCGTGCTCACCGGCGGTGGAATCGGCACTGCTGTTCTTGTCGCTCTAGCCGCCGACCCGGCAGTTTCTGCCATCGACTGGCAACGCATCCACCTTTGGTGGGGCGATGAGCGCTATGTGCCAACGGGCGATGTTGATCGCAATGAGACTGGTGCTCGTGCCGCACTCATCGATCACGTCGCGATCCCTCACGAGCGAGTGCACGCGATGGCTGGCCCCGATCGTTCTGCTTCGGTGGAAGCTTCCGCAGCCGCCTACGCCGACGCGCTCACGAAGGCAGGTTCAGGACAGATCCCCGAATTCGATGTCCTGCTGTTGGGCATCGGTCCAGATGCCCATGTGGCCTCGCTGTTTCCGGAGCATCCCGCGATGCATGCTGAAGGTTGGGTCGTGGCAGTCCACAACTCCCCCAAGCCACCACCAACACGAGTGAGCATGAGCATGGCAACGTTGAACAGAGCGCGCCACACGTGGGTGCTTGCCTCTGGTGCGAGCAAATCGGAAGCAGTGCAGCTTGCCTTCGAACCGCACGCTGAACCATGGCAAGTGCCAGCAAGCGGGGTGCACGGCTTGCAGCAGACTCTGTTCCTGGTCGACGAAGCAGCTGCAGCTGACCTGCCGTCAGACTTTGGCCGCCCCAGCGCTTAGGAAGCGGTGCCGCGCAGCTTGTTCAGAGCCTCATCCAGGATGGCAGCGCCATCAACATCGGAACGACGCTCTTTCACGTAAGCAAGGTGGGTCTTGTATGGCTCGATCTTCGGTGGAGCAGGTGGGTTGTCCTTGTCTGGGCCAGCCGGCAGACCGCAGCGCGGGCAATCCCACTCATCAGGAATGGCGGCATCCGAGGCGAAACTGGGACGCGACTCATGCTTGCGTGAGCACCAGAAGGAAATCCAGATGCGCGGAGCAGCTTCGCCACGCTCGGCCTCGCCCATTGGGCCAGCTCCGACGCGACTGCCGCGAATTGCACTTCCACCTGCCATGAATTCCTCCTGCGAATGATCGAGTTGTGGTCAGACGCCTGTGCGAACCAGCAGGCCAACACCAACGATTGACGCGGCCCAGATCAATCCCAGGGCCACGGTAATGCGGTCAAGATTTCGTTCGGCAACCGAAGAACCACCGATGGACGAACTCACACCGCCACCGAAGAGATCCGACAGACCGCCACCCTTGCCACGATGCAGCAGGATCAGCACGATCAGCAGAATGCTGGTGATGATGAGCACGACAGCCAGTGCAATCGTGACGACGGTGATCAAATCAAGCTCCGAATCGATGTGAGGGAATCAGTATAGATCAGTCGGTGAGTTCGGCCGGGTGCAGGCGATACCGGACGATTCCCACAAAATCATCAGGATCCAGACTCGCGCCTCCGACCAGCACCCCGTCGACATCGACTCTGGCCATGATGCCTGCGATATTGCTGCTCTTGACTGAGCCGCCGTAGAGGATGCGGACCGATTCGGCAGCGGCGACCCCGAACTTCT
>DNXA01000219.1:9143-12209 GCA_003506065.1 Actinomycetota bacterium | reverse complement strand
CCAGCCCATGGGACCTCTACAACGCACCGGTCGACCTTGCGACAGCTCGCTTCGTCGGTGATGTCGTCGAATTGCCTGCGCGACGCGTCGATGCTGCTGGTGTGGACTGCGCTTTGGGCTACGTCGCCCTGGCAAATGCCGGCGACGCCACACAGAACGGCATTCTCGTGTTGCGGCCAGAGCAGATCGAACTGAGAGCCGCGCAGTCCGCCCCGGGCACGCCTGGTCGTGCTCGTGTGGTGAGTGCTCGATACCGCGGGCACGACTCGATGGTGCACCTGGAATTGGCCGATGGGCTGCTGGCCGTCGTGCGAGTCTCAGGCCAGGAGCACTACGCAGCAGGAGACGACGTTGTGCTGACCGTTCGCGGAGCGGGGCGCATATTTGCGAGCTGAGAGTCGCGTAGGCTGACAGCGTGCGAGGCGACGGGCTCTTATCCCACGATCTGCTTCCAGGCGAGAAAGGCCCTCAGGACGCTTGTGGTGTCTTCGGAGTCTGGGCCCCTGGCGATGAAGTCGCCAAACTGACCTACTTCGGGCTGTACGCCCTGCAGCATCGCGGCCAGGAATCTGCCGGAATCGCGGTCAGCGATGGCGGCAACATCGTGGTCTACAAGGACATGGGACTGGTCTCGCAGGTGTTCAATGAGGCCAGTCTTGAGTCACTGCACGGCCACGTCGCCATCGGTCACACGCGTTATTCGACCACCGGTGCAAGTGTCTGGGAGAACGCGCAGCCAACTTTCCGTTCAACTGCCACTGGCCACATTGCCTTGGGACACAACGGAAATATCACGAACACCCCCGCTCTGCGCGTGCGCTTGCGCGAGTTGTCGAAGGATTCCGGCGAACTGCAGTTCGACAGTCAGATCACCATGACCAGTGACACTGATGTCTTGACTGGCCTGATCGCAGCGCATCCCGACCTGAGCATCGAGGAGGCCGCGCGCCTTGAGCTGCCCAATGTGCGAGGGGCGTTCTCACTGGTCTTCATGGATGACGATGCGCTGTATGGAGCGCGCGATCCGCAAGGCATTCGACCGTTGGTGCTGGGCCGACTGGAAAGTGGCTGGGTGCTCGCCAGCGAGACGGCGGCCCTGGACATCGTCGGTGCCTCCTTTGTACGCGAAGTCGAGCCGGGCGAGCTGATCACCATTGATGGCCAGGGGCTTCGCTCCCAGCGCTTCGCAGAGGCTGATCCGAAGGGCTGCCTGTTCGAGTACGTCTACCTCGCTCGCCCTGACACCACCATTGCCGGGCGCGGAGTGCACGCAGCGCGAGTGGAGATCGGTCGCCGGCTCGCAAATGAGTTTCCAATCGAGGCCGATCTCGTCATTCCCGTTCCCGAATCCGGTCGCTATGCCGCCATCGGCTATGCCCAGGAGTCTGGCATCCCCTTCGCTGAGGGGCTGGTCAAGAACGCATATGTCGGCCGCACCTTCATCCAGCCCTCCCAGACCATTCGCCAGTTGGGCATCCGCCTGAAGCTCAATCCGCTCCGCGATGTCATTGCTGGCAAGAGGCTGATCGTTGTGGACGATTCGATCGTTCGCGGCAACACCCAGCGGGCTCTTGTGCGCATGCTTCGCGAGGCTGGGGCACTGGAGATCCATGTGCGCATCTCAAGCCCTCCCGTGAAGTGGCCCTGCTTCTACGGCATCGATTTCGCCACTCGCGCCGAGCTCATCGCAACTGGGCTGTCGGTCAGCGAGATCTGCAATTCGATTGGTGCGGATTCCCTGGGCTACGTCTCCTTGGAGGCGCTCACCCAGGCCACGATGATCCCTGCAGATCGGCTCTGCCGAGCCTGCTTCGATGGCGTCTATCCGGTGCAGATTCCAGACCCTGAGGTTGTGAGCAAGCAGGTGATGGACGGCATAGAACGCCGAGTTGTCAAAGCTGCCGAGGCGCAGGGAACCCTGGCCGTAGAATTCGAGGCTGAGCCCGTATGACCGGTGCCTCCTACGCGGCCGCCGGAGTCGATGTTGAAGCTGGTGAGCGCGCAGTCGCGTTGATGCGCGCCTCGGTCACGGCCGCGCAACGTCCTGAGACTGTTGGTGAGTTCGGCGGCTTTGCCGGACTCTTCGACGCAAGCGCACTCACGAGGTTCCGCAAGCCACTGCTTGCCACTTCAACTGACGGTGTCGGCACGAAGATTGCCGTGGCGCGAGCCATGGACATCCACGACACGATCGGCATCGATCTGGTGGCCATGGTGGTTGATGATCTTGTCGTCTGCGGCGCTGAGCCACTGTTCATGACCGACTACATCGCCACCGGCTCAGTCCAGCCCGAGCGCATTGCAGCCGTGGTCTCCGGGATTGCGCGCGGTTGCCAGCTGGCTGGTTGTGCGCTGCTCGGTGGTGAGACTGCTGAGCATCCGGGGCTGATGGCCCCCGATGAGTATGACGTCGCTGGCGCTGGAACCGGCGTTGTCGAAGCAGATGAACTCCTGGGCCCGCATCGCGTGCTTGCAGGTGATGTCGTCATTGCTCTGGGCTCATCCGGCTTGCATTCCAACGGTTATTCGCTCGCGCGCTACGTATTGCTGGGTAATGCTGGTCCTGGTTTGCACGCACACATCGCTGACCTGGGACGCACGGTTGGTGAAGAGATGCTCGAGCCGACTGCCATCTACGCACTTGATTGCCTTGCCTTGATCAAGAAGGTGCAGGTGCACGCTTTCAGTCACGTCACTGGCGGTGGGCTTGCCGCAAACATCGCTCGAGTCCTGCCAGCCGAACTCGCTGCGGACATTCAGCGCCCGAGTTGGCAGCCCCTGCCGATCTTTGATCTCATCCTGCGCACCGGCAATGTTGCTCGCCTTGAAGGTGAGCGCACCTTCAACATGGGTGTCGGCATGGTTGCGATCCTTGGTGCGGATCAAGCTGATGATGCATTGGCCGTGCTGCGCTCGCGGGGCATAACTGCTTGGGTGTGCGGTGAAATTCGAGCCCGGCTCGATGGCGAGCAGGGTGATGCGGAGGCCAAGGGCGGCAAGGGCGGTGCAGTGCTGCTGCAGGGGGAATACCAGCGCTGACTAGCGCTCGTCGTCTTCCTCGTCGTC
>DNXA01000219.1:5372-9112 GCA_003506065.1 Actinomycetota bacterium | reverse complement strand
TACTTCAGGGCACGTGCAACCTTCGTTTGCTTAGCCTTAGCTCGGCCGCGCCCCATGGCTCGACCCCCTCATCCGGGATCTGCGCCCCGGCTCATTGGACGGAAAATTTGCAGCGAGCTGCGCCCTTGCTGCGGGGGGTAGCGTACCTGTTCTCCGCAGTGCGGAGATGCATAGGGTTCCCATTTGTGGACAGTTCCCTCACGAATCGTCCAGAAAATGTCACGTGATGAATATTTACCGAATATATCCGCCCAAAGTGCTTGCCCCGATGCGTGGCGAATGTCACAGTACGTCCCACGTCAGGCATTGTGCCGGGCTGACAGGAGGTTCTTGTGACAGGTCGCGGAGCGGATATCGAGCAACTGCTCACTCCATCAGAGGTCGCAGCCCTCTTTCGGGTCGATCCCAAGACGGTTACCCGTTGGGCGAAGGCTGGCAAGTTGACCAGCATCCGTACCCTCGGCGGGCATCGTCGCTACCGGGCAACTGAGGTCCAGTCACTTCTGGAGGTTCAAGGCCCGCTCGCAGTGAACGGCGCCTAGGCGCCCTCTTCCTGCTCAAAGGCGGCAACTGCTGTTGGCAGGGTCGGGAACATGTGCTCCCGACCAATGCGGTCCCCGACCCCATGCAGCATGAGTTCAGCCTCGATCTCTGACGTCACCCGGACAAGACACAGGCGGATGCCAGCGCGCTCGCAGTGATTGCGCACTCGCTCAAGAGCGTCCAGCCCAGTGATATCCACCTCCACATTGGCTTCCATGTTCAGCAGTAGCCAGTGTGGCTTTGGTGATGCCGACTCGATCGCTGCTTCGCACTTGGTCGCGAAGTCATCAGCATTGGCAAAGAACAGTGGCGAGTCATAGCGGAAGACAACGAGGCCAGGGATCTGCTGCGCGGCTGGGTAGTCGTTGATGTCATGCCAGCCGGCCAAGCCCGCCGGTTGACCAAGCACTGCGGCATGTGGCCGGGCTACGCGCGTGAGCAGCTCGAACACCGAGAGAGCCACCGCGAAGAGCACCCCCCACAGGATGTCGAAGATGAGCACCGCTGCCATGGCCGCGACAGCGAGATAGAACTCCCGATGGCGGAAAGCGAAAAGCCGTTGGAACTCGCGGATGTTGATGAGTCTTGTCGCTGCGTAGATGACCAATCCGCCAAGTGCGGGCAGGGGAAAACTTGCCAGCAGCCCGCCGAAGCCGAGCAGGACCACCAGCGCCCCGAGCGCGGCAACCAGTGAGTACAGCTGGGTGCGTGCTCCCGCTGCATCGCCAAGGCTGGCACGGCTGGCACTTGAGCTCACCGGGAAGCCATGCGCGAGGCCAGAAACCAGGTTGGTGGCTCCCAGGGCCAGGAGCTCTTGATTTGGATTGATGTGGTGGTGGTGACGATCACCGAACATGCGACCGGTCAGAAGGTTGTCGGCGTAGGCGACGATGAAGATGCCCAGAGCGGGGACCACGAGCATGCGCACGTCGCTTGCGGAGACACCGCCGAATGTCAGAGGCGGGATCCCTTGTGCCACCGGGCCCACCGTTGAGATCCCGTGTTCCTCCAGATCGAAAAGCGCTGTGATGATCGCAGCTCCTGCAATGACGATCAGTGCGACAGGGAAGCGCGGAAGACGGCGGCTGAGAACGATCAGCAGCGCTGCGACACTGACGCCCATCGCAAGGCTCGGCCACGAGACGGTGTCCTGACCGGCGCTCTTGATGAAGGACTGCAGGTCGGTGATGAAGGAGTTGCCGCTGACATCCAGTCCGGTCACTTTTCCGAGCTGACTCATCATCATGATGATTGCCACGCCGGCCATGTAGCCCACGAGCACCGGCTTGGAGAGCGCATCGCCAATGAATCCAAGCCGAAGTGCCCATGCGGCGAGCGCGAACAGTCCACACAGCAAGGCCAGCAGCGCAGCCAAGGATGCGTATCTCGCCGCGTCCCCAGCAGCAAACGGAGCAAGAGTCGCTGCTGTCAGCAGTGCAGTGGTCGATTCCGGTCCTGCGCTGAGCAGCCGCGAAGTGCCGACGAAGAAGTAGACGACAAGTGCAAGCACGATGACCCACAGGCCCACCTGAGCTGGGATGCCCGCCAGTGCCGAGTAGGCCATCACCTGCGGCACGAGGTAGGCGAGCACGGTGATGCCACCGACAAGATCGCCGCGCACATGTCGAGACTCGTAGTGGCGCAGGTTGGTGAAGCCAGTCATCGCTCGAGCGGCTAATGCGTCGCTTTGACTGCTCACAGGGTCAGGCTAGTTCTCGCAGGACACTACGAGTGGAGCGCGCGCTTGCTGATCAGCCTGTCGATTCCGAAGAACACAAAGCCCAGCAGAATGCCGATGCCTACGATGCCGATGAGATTGATCATGACAGTTCCGTAGCCGTATCTGGCAGCATCCAGGAAGCCATAGGGATATGCGTCGATCACAGCCCCGCGAGCCAGTGAATACGCCACCCAGGCCAAGGGAAGGATCAATGCCAGGAAGATCGTGCGCACGCGGATGAGTCCTCGAGGACCGATGAGCATGAACACGAGCACGGTCAGCACCGGAGTGATGTAGTGATTCAAAGTGTTCGACACATGCGCCCAGCCCTGGATGTCGGCTTTGGGAGCCAAGAGGATCACGAACACCAGGCCGGTCACCGAGATCATGATGAGCGAATCCAGGCGCAGGACTCTGAAGATCCCCGACTGGCGATTGGGGTAGCGCCACAGCATCGTCGCCACCACGGCGACAACGATGTTGCTCAAGATGGTGAAGTAGCTGAAGAAATCCAGGACGCGACCAACGAGCCCGGCGCTGCCGGCCTCATTGAAGCCGTAGATGGTCGGAATGGTGTTGGTCACTGGATAGGTGTTCAGGATCGTCAACAGGAGCGAAACCGAGAGTCCAAGCCACGCGAGTGACGCATTTGCCCCGAAAAGCCACCGATGCTGGGACGAACTGTGAGATGCAGAATGTGCCGACATGCAGCGCAGCCTAGGCAGCGTGCTCTTGGACATTCACCGAACCCAAACATTCACCCCATTGCTTTCTGACACAACCTTGGCACTCTGTAAGCAACTACTCGCATGATGCGAGCCAGACAAGGAGCGGTCATGCCCGACAACGAAGAAAATCCCACGGACTCAACAACGGAACTGCCCTCCGTCGAAGCGGCTCCGGCTGCGGCACCAACTCCAACTGCAGTGATCGCGCCCGCCGCTGTTGTCACAGCGAGGCCAACACAGCATTCGACCACGCACGTGATCCTGGCCGCCGGAGCAGGAGCCCTTGTCGTGTTCCTGATCGCCGCGGCTGGATTCATCGGATTTGCCATTGGGTCTCACTCCGATCGTGATGGCGGAATCCGTCCTGCACGCATGGCACAGCTCCAAGAGAATTTGGGGGGCCAAAGTGGGCAGTACGGACCGGGGATGGGTCACGGTCAAGGCTTCGGGTGGCATCAGCAGGGTCAGCAAGGCGGTTCGCAGAGCTACCCACAAGGTCAGCAGGGAACCATGCCGCAATTCCCAGGCCAGCCCGGGCAATCCTCGGGCGGGATGATGGGGCAGGTGCCTTCCCAGTAGTAAGCGCATCGTGAGNNGTCATTGACCGGCCCTGACTCATTTCTCGGGCATGCTGAAGGCGCATCTGCGATGGAGGCCACGAATGAGCACGAGAAAGACTGCGATCGGCTTGGTCGGCTTTGTCGCCGCAAGTTCGTTCCTGCTCAACGCCTGCTCGTCCGCTGAGGAAC
>DNXA01000219.1:0-5210 GCA_003506065.1 Actinomycetota bacterium | reverse complement strand
CGAACAGACGGTGCATGGGCAATTGCCGATCGCATGACCGTGTGTGGCACCTGGAATCCGAAGAAGCCCGCACAGATGCCCGATGACGCCGTGATCGATTCGGCCCTCTACTCGGCCGCATGCACAAGGAATTGAGCACTACTCTCAATCCCATGCGGACCATGGTCATCGATCACCCACTCGTCGCCCACAAGCTCACCAAGCTGCGAGATCAGGAGACCTCCTCGGTCACGTTCAGGCTGCTGGCCGAAGAGCTCGTGACCCTGTTGACCTACGAGGCCTCGCGGTCCCTTCTGGTGCATCCGGTGCAGATCGTCACGCCCGTCGCGCCGATGCAGGGTGTTGAACTGGCCGATCCTCGGCCGGTGGTCGTTCCGATTCTGCGAGCGGGTCTGGGGATGCTCAGCGGCATGATGAAACTGATGCCCACGGCTGAAGTCGGCTTCTTGGGCATGGTGCGCGATGAGGTCACTCTTGAGGCCACGACCTACGCCGATCGACTCCCACCGGATCTGCACAACCGGCAGGTATTCGTCCTGGATCCGATGCTGGCCACCGGCGGCACCTTGGTTGCTGCGATCGATCTCCTGCTTGCGCGCGGTGCCCGTGATGTCACGGCCATCTGCCTGCTCGCTGCGCCCGAGGGTCTGAAGCATGTGGAAGAGACCTTTGCCGATCGCGATGTCGAGGTCACCATCGTCACCGCTGCACTGGACGATCACTTGAACGAGCACGGCTACATCGTGCCGGGGCTCGGCGATGCGGGCGATCGTCTCTATGGAGTGGTCTGACCCTGAAGGCCTGATGCGCGATCAGTACTCGCGCTCGACCCTTCCGTAGCGACGCTTGAGCTGCTCGATCGGATCGACCTCTCTGCTGAGTTCTGCCGCGCCAAAGACACTCAGTACGGCCAATTGCGCGCGGTACGCGATCGAGTCAAGCAATCCAACGAAGCCACGTCGACGTGGACGTGGCGGTTCATAGGGGGCGGTCGGCGTTTCCTGCGCGCGAAGAGCCTCCTCTTCAGGAGGTATGGGGTTGACCGACTGCATTTCGGCAGGCGTGCCCAAGTGCGCCAATGGGTTCTGCTCCTGTGAAGCACCTTCTGAAGCAGCTTCGCTTCCGTGCTCTGGATTGATAGACATCAGGCTCACCTCTTTTCATATTGAGGCTATGCCCGACTTGGACCCGATTACACCCTTGGAGAGTCGCAACACCGTCGCAACACAATCCCCACCTGCGCCGATATCACTGCATGCCCTGCCAATATTGCGCCCGTGAATGGCATCGACCGCAGACGGAACAGGAATGCGGCGTTTGGGGTGCTGGGCGCGACCTTCGCTCTGCTGCTCGGTGCATGCGCATCTCCGCCGGTGCCTGCGAGCATCTCGAGTACGCCGACCAGTGGTCAGTCGGTTCCGGGCATTCCGCAGTCAACCAATGAGCACGGCAACAGCACGGCCATCACATCGCTCAGCATTCCTGAATCCGCGAAGTGCGAGAGTGATGACGGAAGTGAAACGTGGATTGATGTGGCCTGGAAGATCAAGGGCACTGTGACAGGCGTGACGTGGACCCGTGATGGAACGGAGTTGGGTGACAGCTACAACGCTGAAGGCGCCCTTGCCCTGCCCTTCACTTGCGATGGCAAGAGCCACACCTTCGGTCTCATCGCGCAAGGCGTCGACTGGCCCAGCGATTACCAAATCGCCAATGTGATCGTTCTGCCATGAGGTGGGTGTCGGCATGATCTGGATGTTCCTGATCGCATTCCTCGCGATCCTGGCCGCCTGGAGCGGGCGTAGCCGAAGGCTGGTGCTCGTTCTGACGTTCATCGGCCTGCTCGGCATTACGGCGATCTTCCTTCACTTGCAATGGGGCGATCCTGGATTGGGCTTGTGATGAACCTGATGCAGAGGCTCAACGCCCTCGGCGCGCTTGTTGCTGCTAGCGTCATTGGCAGCGCGATGTTCTTCGAGTTCAGTCAGGATCAGGAGCCCTGCTCCTTCTGCATGATGATCAGGTTCTGCTTCACCGGCATTGCACTGGGTGCTCTGCTCAACGTGCGCTGGGGCATCCGAGTCAGTCATTACGGCGTGATGCTGTTCAGCGCGATCCTCGGCATCGTCATCTCGTTCTTCGACATCGTTTCCTCCTACCCACCGATCAGCTCGTGGGGCTCAACCCCGTTAATGGGATTACATCTGCCGTCCTGGGGACTCATCGCCTTCGTTTCGGCCGCAACGCTCATTGGTCTGATGCTGATGTTTGAACGGCAATTCGCTGGGCAGTCCAATTCCGACAGGGGACTCCCGCTCACAGGTTCGTGGTCGTGGCTCGCGCATGCAGCAGTCGTCGTGATCGGTTTGGTGACTTTGGCAGATGCAGTGATCTCCACCCAGGTGTGCGGGTTCGGATTCTGCGGCTGACCTGAAGTGCGCAAAGCAGTGCGTGCGATCATGTTCGACTCCACCATTGGTCCGCTCGCTCGAAAAGGAATCTCATGGCTGAACAGCCCGCACGTGTCGATATGCGCGACCACAATCGCGAGGTTGTCAGGCGCTACCGCGAGGAGGGGATCTACGAGGACGGCGGCATGTCCGTCGTAGTGCTCACTACGACGGGTCGCGTCTCGGGCGAGCCGCGCACCACGCCCATCGCGGTGCAGCCCGACGGAGACCGCTTGATCGTTGTCGGTTCGATGGGCGGGCTCCCGAAGAACCCGCAGTGGTACGAGAACCTGAATGCGGAGCCCCATATCACCGTGGAGTACCGGGGCGACAAGTACGAAGCCATCGCCAGAACCGTTGAACCAGGCGAGGAGCGCGACCGCCTCTTCCAGCTGATGGCCGAAGTCGTGACGGGCCTGCCTCGCTATCAGGAGCGTGCAGCCGAGCATCGCGTGATTCCCGTCGTGATCATCGAGCGCTCCGAGGACGTCACTCACTAGCGAAAGCTGGCGATCCGGCTCAGTCACCACAGCGTGATGCACTTGATCGGATCGACGGGAAAGCAGTGAGCTCGTTCGCCATAGGATCGAACTCGGCAATATCTCGGTGAACAAACAAAGGGCGACACATGCGGATTGTTCATCGAAGCCCCGCTGTCATTGCCGCGGCTTGTCTCGTGATGTTCAGTCCGGTCATCAGCGAAGCGGCGCATGCGAGTTCAACGGCGCTTCCTTCAGTCGTCGCCACAGCCCGAGGTGCGCACTGCGAACTCAAAGCAGCTGGATCGTGCCGAGGCATCGCTCTGCGAGGGCAGGATCTGCGCAATGCTCAACTGAGCCGCATCGATCTGCGAGGCGCGGACTTGCGTGGCGCCAACCTGATAGGTGCAAACCTCAGTGGAGCCCTCCTTGCGAACGCGAAGTTGAGGGGGGCGAAGCTTTCTAGTGCGAACTTGAGTGCTGCCAGTCTTCAAGGCGCGGACCTCTCCAAGGCGGATCTGCACCTGGCTGATCTTCGAGCGGCCAACTTGCACGGAGCAATCCTTGCGAGCACCAACCTCTCTCGCGCCAACCTCGGGATGCCCAGACGAACCCCACTCCTACGGATGCGGATGGATGCTCCTGCTGGTTGCTCCGCGACTGGTGGCGTCGTGGATTGTGCGGGTGCCGATCTGTCAGGCGCTGATCTACAGGACGCCAATCTCGCGAATGCCAATCTCGCGAGCACAAACCTCACAAGCGCGAATCTAACTGGGGCGAACCTCTCGGGAGCCAACCTCGCAGGCGCGAATGCATCCGGTAGCAACCTGACAAACGCAGTACTCATTGGTGCCAACGTGGCGACAACAAATCTGACCAATGCGATCCTCACTGGGCAGGACGGCATGGTGCTTCCGGCCAGCCCAGTGAACTTCGCCGCCTGCGACAAGAACTCCTGTGGTCAGGCTCCCAATGCCGGGCAGATGTCAACGAGTTGGTCGCCCCCAAGTGTGAACCTGAGCTCTCCGCCAGTGACCGAGTTCGTCGTCATCTGCCGGAACGTCTCCAAGCCGGACCAGAGCGCCGGTCCCGCTGGACTGGCGACAAGCTTTGTATTCCAAGGCCTCCAGTCACTGAACAACTACAGCTGTTACGCCTATGCCGTGAATGCCGTCGGAACCGGTCAGTCCTCACCCACATCCGTCGGTCAGGCCACCTGACGGTCAGAACAGAACAGGCCCTGCCCCGGCATCACAATCCGATTCGCGTGGCATCACACGTGACTCGGGTATGCGCATTACGACTCCTGCGCAGGCGCGATTGTGCTTGGCTGGTGAGCGCAAAGCTCCGACCACGACGAGATGTCACTCCACTAGCCATGGTCGGCCGTTTGCAGTTCCACGCCGTCTCATCGACTTTCCTGGAGGTACACCATGGCTCTGCCAGCCGATACGCAGATCGTTTCCGTCGATGATCACGTGGTCGAGCATCCACGTGTGTTCTTGGATCGTCTTCCTGCAAAGTACGCCGATGTCGCGCCTCGCATCGAGAACATCGAGGGCGCGGACTGGTGGATCTATGAAGGTGAGAAGGCGTCGAATTTCGCAACCAATGCCGTCGCTGGCAAGCCGCACAAGGAGTTCGGCCAGGAGCCGCGCAGCTACTCCGACATGCTCCAGGGCTGCTACGCGATCGATGAGCGCATCAAGGACATGGACATCGAGGGCGTTCACGCCCAGTTGTGCTTCCCGACCTTCGCCGGATTCGCTGGAAGCGCCCTTGCCCAGTCAAAGGACTTCAAGCTGGCCGAACTGGTGATTCAGGCCTACAACGACTTCATCATCGATGAGTGGTGCGCTCCGTATCCAGATCGGCAGATCCCGCTGATGATGGTTCCGTACTGGGATGTCGAAGGCACGGTCAAGGAGATCAACCGCACAGCGGCCAAGGGCGCCAAGAGCATCACCTTCCCCGAACTACCGGACCGCATCGGTCTGCCCTCCTGGCACACCACCCACTGGGACCCAGTTCTTGCGGCATGCCAGGAAGCCGATCTTCCGCTGTCGCTTCACTTCGGCAGCGGTGGCTTTCCGCTGGTGTCAGATGAAGGCAGAACCAGCAACTTCACGGTCGGCATCTCACTGTTCGGCCTGAACTCGGCAAGCGCGCTGGCCGAGTTGCTGCTGAGCCCGGTGTTCCATAAGTTCCCTGGCGTGAAGATGGCACTCTCAGAAGGTGGCATCGGCTGGATGCCTTACATGCTGGAGCGCATCGACTATGT
>DNXA01000264.1 GCA_003506065.1 Actinomycetota bacterium | reverse complement strand
ACACGAGATCGCCCATCGGCCTGCATGCGATCCCGCGGTACTACGACGGCACGATGATGCACTCCGTCAAGCAGCTTGGCCTGCCCATCGCTCGTGGCGGTTGCGTGCGCTTGTCCGAACAGGCAGCTGCCGCGGTCTACAGATTCGCGCGCGTTGGCACGCGAGTTGTGGTGCTTCCGTCTCCGTAAGTGCGACCCGCATCGGCGACCGAAGCCATGATCCAGTTCTCCAGGTCCTTCAGGTCCGAACCGCGGCCCCAGCGCCGTCGGTTCATGAACGCGCGCATGCCATCACGCGACAGCTCTTCACTTGTGAAGCGGGGCATCTCAAATATCGGCAGTTGGAGACCGTAGTCACGAAGTGTCGCAGCACCCACCCTTGCTGAGCCCTTGGCTGTTGGGGGTGTCACGGCGACCGCCGTGTTCGGCGGACTCCAGGCAAGCACGGAGGGAAGGTGCTGCAGGAAGCGGCTGATCCCGAGCGGAGTTGCCTGCGCAATGGCAACCGCAGCATCCGAAGCCGCGAGCGCCGCACTTGCGGCTTCAAAGCGTTGAGTCGTGAGGAAATCTGCAGGACTTTCGCTGGCCAGCCCGTGGCCGATGTCAACGACGGTGAGGTCGAAGGCATCTCGGCAGGTTGCCAACACAGAGGCAAGGGCTGCTGCGCGGACATCGCCCCACTGGTCCGGATGGCCGATGCCGCCCAGTACTGCAAGCGACTCATCGACTGGACACACCGTCTGATCGAGGCGTGTTGTCGACATTGAGTCGCGCTCGGCGAAACGGCAGGCCACGACGAGGCTGCTGGCATTCTCGGCAATCCCCAGCAACTGCAGAAGCGAGGGGGCCGAAGTATCGGCGTCGACAAGGCAGACCGAAGTCGTGCGACCGGCAATCAGCTGCCCCAGCATCAGAACTGCACTGCTGCGCCCCGGAGATCCGGGCGCACCCCACACTGAGATCACGGCGCCCCTGGATTGTGGAGGCAGTCGCGCGGGGACTTCGGATTGGGTGGCGACGGGCGTGACAGGTGGCTCTGCTGCCCAGACTCCCGTCGACCACACTCCCTGTTGGTGCGCACGAGGGTGAATGGTCGGCATCCCCTGCAGTGCCGCGCATAGGTCAGTGAGCGTCTGCTCTACCGATCGCACGTGCACCGTTTCAGCGACGCCCAAGGCCTGGAGCTTCTGGGCGCTGAGATCGTCGTGAGCCAAGCCGATGACCAGCCGGTCAACGCACATGCGCGCGAGCAGATCGTGGGTCAGGCGCGGCAGCGCTGGCGTGAGGACGATTGACAGTTGCGGGGAGAGCGCCGCTGCCGCCATCAGATCTGCAGCGTCAAGGGATCGGCGGACGACATGCAGGCCAAGAGCGGAGGACTGAGCCACCAAAGCAGGCTCCAGGGCGAGATCTGGTGCCGCCAGGATGCAGGCCAATGTGTTCATCGGCCGAGCGCCTGTGTTGACAGTTGGGCTGACAGAGGCACTTCGACCAGTGACAGGAGTCCGCGTGAGGCGGCAATGATCTGCGCTGCCTGCGTGCGATCGACCTCGAGGACAACGGGTATCTCACCACCCACTCCCACGTTCTCCCGGTCCACGGCCTGCACATGGGCCTGCGCCAGAACCAGGGTCGGTGGAGCCGGATTGCTCACGTCACCTGATGTGGCCCAGACATCGACCACGTCTCCTGGAGCCAGTCCGACTGGAGCGTGCATTGAATCAACGGGCACGGTGACCAGGCGACCAGTGGAGGTCTGAGCTGCACCCACAGCTGCAACGGGCAGCAACGCTCCAGCTGCCACCGGAACACGCATCCGACCGACAGGTGCCGAGGTGGCTGGAAGGTAGGCAGCCGCTGAATCCTCAAGTTGGACCCAGACAGCTTCGACTTGTGGCGCGTCGCCGACTGCAAGATCAGTGGCAGCGCGCCAGACAGTGATCGAGCGCTCCCCCGCCGAGAGCACATACGCACCGGCCAGCATCGAGCAGACAACGAGCCCCAGCCCCAGCCAAAGGCGAAGATCCCGCCAACGCGCTCCCGACTTGAGCCGAACCGTGGCGCGCGCCCCCCTGTTCAGCATGTGCTCTCCCGTTCTTCATCCGGTATCGGAGATCAACCATCACCCGGCGGCAACGCCGATACCAATGCGCATCCACAGGCTTGGGATGCAATGGAGGCCTTGTGGACAAACGCGCGCTTCAGGCTCCGGCGATGCACAATGCGTCGGTGTCCACCCCACACCTTCGGTTTCTCACCCTCGCCGATGTAGCCGAAGCACTCAACATCTCGGCCTCGCAGGCCTATGCCCTGGTACGCAACGGGGAGTTGCCCGCGATCAAGATCGGTGGCCGAGGTCAGTGGCGCATTGAACAGCAGATGCTCGAGGCCTACATCGCGCGAATGTACGAGGAAACACAGGCGTTCCTGGCCCAGCATCCATTCACTCAGCCAGACGCATACTCGGCACCGTGACCGCGCAGATGGCGCACAGCATTACGTCAATCTCCGGTCCGCGATCACCGGCGACGCGCAGAAAATCCATGCCTACGTAGCGGATCACACCATCAGATTTCCATCCGTCGCTGGCGAGGATCCGTACTGGTCCCAGCTCTTGCTCCGTGATCGAACGCAGCCATTGAGTCCACGTGAGCAGAGCACGCACATCTGAGGTTTCACGGACGGGCGCAAGTCGGTGTAGTACGCCCACGACTCGCGTGACCGTTGACAGTTGAACGCCGGTGATGCGATGCCCTTGGTGTGCAACGAGCACGACATCGCTGCCAGCGCCGGCGAGCTCCCCGGTGACCGTGGTTCCGCCCTGACAGATCAGGGTCACCGGCGTACCGAGGGCGGTGAAGCCGTCGACCATGGGAGTCCGTGCACGCTCGGCATCGGCAATCGAGCTCGCCTCAGACAGCACCTCCCGAGAGATCTCCGTTTGCAATGCTGCCTCGGCGGCCTCCCAGAGCTGGGCCGCGCGGACGTCAGCGCTGTGCATTGTTCGGGTTGTGCAAGGAAGTGGCACTTCGGGTTTGGGCTGTCGCAAGCGGGGGAACTCCACAGTCATGAACAATCAGGAAGCATCGTGCAGCTTGGCAAATCCGTCATCCACAGCCTTGCCGGCTCATCCACAGTCGATCAATGATCTTGATTCGCAGGCGCTGGCAATGCAAGCATCGGAAAACATCAGTCAACCCAAGCAAACGCAGGCAAACCAAACGCAAGCAAACCAATCCGCGAGCCCCCGACCGCGCCTGACCGGCAAGGAGCCCGCCGTGTCCACGCTGTTGGATCGTCTACCCGCACCAGTGCTCGCCTCAGCCACGGTCGATGCCGAGCAGCTCTCGCTCCCTCTCATCTGGGAGATTGCGCCTGGCACTTCAGCCGTGCCCGAAGTGCCTCGGCATCTTCGACTCGTGGCCGACACGCCCACGACCCCTCATTCGAGCAATGGACCGGCAACGGTGCCAGGCGGACCGCCGATTCCGCCGCCGATCTGGGTTGCGCGAATGGCTCGAGCCATTGCAGAGGTCGCCAGTGGTGACCGCCCGGCTCAACAGCTCACACGGTGGGTCGAGAAGCGCGAACTTGCCATGCTCGCGGCCCGGGGCAAGGCCGCGCGACGGCATCCCAGTGCCGTGCATGGGCGCAATGCCCGATCCGCGATGCGTTCACTTCAGCAGGTTCGAGCCATCCGCGTCTGCCCGGTTGCGCCCGGCGTGGCCGAAACCTCGGCTGTGCTCGTTGGTGACGGCAGGGGCCGGGCCGTTGCCATGCGCTTCGAGGCGATCGCCGATTCGTGGCAGGTCACTGCCATAGCTCTTGGCTGATCAGCCCTGACGCTTGCGATTGGCCCGCTCAGCACGACGCCGATCAGCGCGGCTTGCATTCGGGTCAATGGCCTGCTCAACCTCGACGTCAACTGAGTCATGCACGATCTCACCTGATTCGCCGGGTGCTGAGTACTCAAGATGCACAGGGCGCGCAGGGGCCAGCCCGGGGACGATCACCTCGGACACTGCCTCGGCAATCACGAGCTCAGTGCCATCGGAACCGAATTCGATGACTGTCTCATCAGCCTGCTCAACCTCGACCTGGACATTGAAGAGGTAGCCGACGGTCTCCTCCTTGATGCCATCCATCATCGCGTTGAAGAGATCGAATCCCTCGCGCTGGTACTCGATCAGCGGATCACGCTGTGCCATTGCTCGCAGCCCGATGCCGTCGCGCAGGTAATCCATCTCGTACAGATGCTCGCGCCACTTGCGATCCAGCACCGACAAGATCACCCGGCGTTCGAGTTCGCGTGTGACCTCTTCGCCGAGGGCTTCCTCGCGATCGTCATATGCGCCTTGAGCGTCGTCCAGCAATTCACGGGTGAGGAAATCACTCGTGAGTCCGGCACGACTGCCGCCACTTGCTTCCTCGAGCTCTTCCACGGTGACCTGGATCGGATACAGGGTCTTCAGCGCTGTCCAGAGTTGATCCAGATCCCAGTCCTCCGGATAGCCCGTGGCAGTTGCCCCACGAACGTAGCTCTCAACAGTGTCAGTGATGAAGCTGCGCACCTGCTCCTCGATGTCCTCGCCCTCCAGGACTCGACGACGCTCGGCGTACACGACAAGGCGCTGACGGTTGAGCACATCGTCGTACTTCAGGACGTCCTTGCGAATCTCGAAGTTGCGGGCCTCAACCTGCGATTGAGCTGAGCGAATGGCATTGGACACCATGCTCGCCTCGATTGGCACGTCGTCAGGCACATTGAATCGACGCAGGAAGGCATCGACCAT
>DNXA01000192.1 GCA_003506065.1 Actinomycetota bacterium | reverse complement strand
GCGTGCCAATGATCACAGCAGGTGACGAATTCGGCCGCACTCAACAGGGCAACAACAATGCCTACTGCCAGAACAATGAGATCTCGTGGGTTGAGTGGCAGCACACGTTCAGACAGCAGGACCTCTTGAACTTCAACCGACAGGTTATGCAGATCCGCAAGTCGCACCGGGCCTTCCGGCAGCGCTATTTCTTCGACGGGCGGCCCATGACCGAGGGCGGCCCCAAGGATCTGGCCTGGATCGCTGCCGATGGCCACGAGGTGCCTGAGAGCTCTTGGCATGACGGCAGTCAACGCACACTTGGCATGTACATCGCCGGCGACCTGCAGGATCGCCCCGACGGACCACCGGTCAGCGATGACTCATTCCTGCTGATCCTGCATGCAGGCGAACAGGAGATCCAGTTCACCCTGCCCGGGATGCCTTACGGCGCCAGCTACCGCCGAATCCTGGATACCGAGGCAGATCAGTCAGCACCGTCAGAGGCCAACGAGGCCGCTGGCAGCGTCGTGCGCATTGCTCCGTTCAGCCTGCTGCTGTTCCGCGTCAGCGACTAGATCTCAACCAGCAAACTGCACAGGCGATTCGCCCACCTCATGCTCGGCCACCACGATCGGCAGGGTCTGCAGACCCATTTCGAGCGGCGAGGCAAGGCCTCGATGCGAGGGCAGTATCCGAACCGTGTAGCCAAAGGGCCCGTTCTGCTCCAGGTCAAGCTTCAGGGTATAGAGCCACCTGTTGCCCTCATAGCCCTCTGCGGCAGTCATCACTGGTGATTGCGCGTGAACGATGCGGTCGTTGGAATCAACACGACCGTGCACGACCTGCACGATGACATCATCGGGAGTCAGGTCGCCGAGTGCGACGTTCGCACGAATCTCGACCTCAGTTCCAAGATTCACGATGTCGCCGATGCCCTGAATCTCCACATGCTCGACCTGCGCCGAAGGCCAGGCTGCCCGAACGCGCGACTTCCAGTACGACAGCTCTCGGGCGACCTCGAAGTCGTTCGCGATGGCGACTCGACCCGCATGGGCTGCTGGCAGGTACAGATTGTTGACGTAGTCGCCCACCATGCGACTGGCAAGCACCTTTGGTCCGAGGGTTCGCAGAGTATGACGCACCATGCCGATCCATCGACCAGGCAACCCTGCATCGTTGTTCTCGTAGAAGGTGGGCGCGACAGCGCGACCGATGAGGTCATAGAGGCTTGCAGCCTCGAGATCATCGCGTCGATCAGCATCGTCAACTCCGTCGGCCGTCGGAATCGCCCAGCCGTTTTGGCCGTCGAACCACTCATCCCACCAACCATCAAGGATGGACAGGTTGAGAGCGCCGTTGAGCGCTGCCTTCATTCCGGAGGTGCCGCTGGCCTCGAGCGGCCGAATTGGATTGTTCAGCCAGACATCGCATCCTGGGTAGAGGATCGTTGCCATCGCCATGTCGTAGTTCGGCAGGAACACGATGCGGTGGCGTACATCCTCGCTGTCAGCGAACTGCACGAGTTCCTGGATCAGACGCTTGCCACCTTCATCGGCCGGGTGCGATTTGCCTGCCACGACCATCTGGATCGGGCGAGTCTCATCAAGGAGCAGCGCGCGCAATCGTGCCTTGTCGCGCAACATCAATGTCAGGCGCTTATAGGAAGGCACCCGTCGGGCAAAGCCAATCGTGAGCACATCAGGATCAAGGACTGAGTCGATCCACTTCAGTTCCGACTCGGTCGCGCCGCGCGCCAACCAGGAGTCACGCAGCATCGTGCGTGTCATCGCAATCAATTCCTGGCGCAACTCGCGCTTGACCGCCCACAGACGATCATCGGGAGCATCGGCGATTGCGCGCCAGCCGTCAGCATCGTTGAGCATCTCGGCTCGCTCCGAGCCAAGAGCGAGGTCGCGAATCTGGCGGGCCGTCCAAGTTGGTGCGTGGACACCATTGGTGATCGAGGTGATAGGGACATCCTCATTGTCGAACTCTGGCCAAAGACCAGCGAACATCCCTCGCGAGACCTGACCATGCAGAAGGCTCACGCCGTTTGCACGTCCTGCTATCCGCAGACCCATCACTGCCATGTTGAACACATTCGGATCGCCGCCCGCATAGTCCTCGGCGCCCAGGGCCAGGATCCGCTCAACTGGCACTCCTGCTTCAGCATTGTCGCCACCGAAGGTGCGGGCTACGAGTTCGCGAGGGAATCGATCAATGCCAGCTGGGACGGGAGTGTGGGTGGTGAACACCGTGCCTGCCCGCACTGCCTCGAAGGCCTCGTCGTAACTGAGCTTGACGTCGGATTGCACGAGCTCGCGGATGCGTTCGAGCCCAAGAAAGCCTGCGTGGCCCTCGTTGGTATGGAAGACCTCTGGCTCTGGAGCACCCGTGATTCGGCAGTAGGCGCGAAGTGCACGCACGCCACCAATGCCGAGCAGCATCTCCTGCAGGAGCCGGTGCTCACCACCGCCGCCGTAGAGCCGATCGGTGACATCACGCTCGGCCTGGCCGTTCTCCTCAACATCAGAGTCGAGCATCAGCAAAGGGATGCGACCAACGCGGGCGATCCAGACATGGGCGTGAATCGCACGCCCGCCTGGCAGGTCGACCTGAATGCTGGCTGCGCTGCCATCCGCCTCACGCAGCAAGGTGACCGGGCTGCCGTCGGGATCGCACACGGGGTAGCGCTCAAGCTGCCAGCCATCGCGGGACAGCGACTGGCGGAAGTAGCCGGCCCGGTAGAACAGCCCCAGGCCGATGATCGGCACGCCCAAATCGCTCGCGGTCTTCAGGTGATCGCCCGCCAGGATGCCGAGCCCTCCGGAGTACTGGGGCAGCGCGGCAGTCACACCGAACTCAGGCGAGAAGTAGGCGATGCCCTTGGCTGCATCCTCGCCAAGGGATTGATACCAGCGATCACTTGCCAGGTATTCGCTCAAGTTCTCGGCGCGATGGTTGATCCACTGGACGAATCCTTCATCCTTGGCCAGGGCCTCGAGCCGGTCTGCTGAAACCTCGCCCAGCAGGCGCACTGGGTCCTCTTCGACAGCCAGCCAGAGCTCAGGGTCAATGGACTTGAACAGGTCGCGAGTCTCCGGATCCCATGACCAGCGCAGGTTCAGCGCCAGATCTTCTAGGGCAGCCAAGCGCTGCGGAAGGACAGTGCGGACGGTGAATCGTCTAATCGCTCTCACGAGTCCACAGTAGTCGATATGATAACGCTTACATGATCGCCAAGATCACAGCCATGTGAATTTCACGCAACATCTGGATGCCGACATGATGAGTGCAGTTGGTGAGGAGTCCACAGCCGTGAAACCGCGTCTGACGCCGGTACGGTCAGCACCATGGTCGACGCCGTGAACAAGCCCTCA
>DNXA01000154.1 GCA_003506065.1 Actinomycetota bacterium | reverse complement strand
GAGGAAGCTGGAGCGAACATCGCTCGCTCGCGCAGATCACGGGTGTCTTCCACACCACCATGACTGGCCGCATCAAGTTCGATGACGTCGATCGAGCCGGGGCCGTTCGGTGCAAGATCCAGGCAGCTGTTGCAGACCCCGCATGGGTCAGGGGTGGGACCCTGTTCGCAGTTCAGCGAGCGCGCCATGATGCGAGCCGTTGAGGTCTTTCCGCAGCCGCGCGGACCCGCGAACAAGTAGGCGTGATGGGTGCGGTTGTGCTCAAGAGCCCGGCGCAAGGGCCCGGTCACATGCTCCTGTCCGACGACCTCGTCCAGGCTGGCCGGACGGTAGGTGCGATACAGGGCCATAGACACGCTGGCCACCCTAATGTGCCGATCAAGGGACCCCTCGCACACCCGATAGAGCCTGCCTGCCCTTGCTGCCTTCCGGCCCTGGGGGGGTTGAGCGGGATACCGCCGCACGAGGGGTCACCCCAACTGTAGAGGCAGGTGGCGGCTTCGGCGAACGTGGAGGTGAGTACGCTCGCCCGCGGAGGATTCGCCTAGTGGCCTATGGCGCTCGCTTGGAAAGCGGGTTGGGGGAAACCCCTCAGGGGTTCAAATCCCCTATCCTCCGCCACTGAAAAGAGGGCACGTTTCTGTGCCCTCTTTTGTGCTTGTACCCTCGTCCGCGGTGGCGTGTCCGAGCGGCCAAAGGAGCACGCCTCGAAAGCGTGTGTGGGGGCAACCTCACCGTGGGTTCAAATCCCACCGCCACCGCCATATTCTCTCGGCTCTGTGAGCCACCTGCCTGTCGAAGGTGGCTCAACCCAGGCGACGGCTGACTTCTAGGTCAGCCGGCAGCGGGCGTCGCCGTTGGGCGAATCGTTGCGCAGCCGGGGCCTGACGGGCTCGGCGTCGGTGAGGCCTTGGTTGCAGCCACGGTTGCGTCATCCAGAACCGAGGTGAACTGCTCACCGAGCAGCACATCAACCACCCTCTTGCTTCGGCCATCGGGGATGATCGTGATTCCGGGGAAGTAGTAGGCGAGCAATTCGGCCGAGGGCTTGCCCTTGGGTCCGTAGCGAATCTCGCCAATGCTTGCTACCTGGCGCTTGCCGACGGCATTGCCGACATCACGCACGTTGAATCCACGGGCCCGTAGCACCTCGGCCGTTCCGCCAGCCAAGCCTGGAGTCTGAGTGGCGTTATAGACATTGACGCGCACCCGAGAGACCGACGGGAGCGATTGCGCCGGCGACACCATCACTGTGACGCAGGGCGAGGGGTTCGGAGTTGGCGCAGCATCTGGCTCCGAACTGCCGCTGAACATCTTGACCACCAGCAGGAGCAAGGCGAGCACCACCAACGCTGCGAGCACGAACGTGGCAACGATCTGCCAGAGCGGGCGCCGGCGGCGGCGTCTGGGTGCAATGCGCACCACACCATCGCGCATTCCGCTCATTTGCCCCCCTGAGTTCTGATGTTCGCCATGAAATCGCGCACCAGATTGCCACATTCCTCCGCAAGAACACCACTGATGACTTCAGGGCGATGGTTCAGTCGGCGGTCCCTGGGCAGATCCCAATGCGAGCCGCAGGCCCCGTACTCCTCGTTCCAGGCACCAAAGACGATGCGCTCGACCCGAGCAAGGACTGCCGCTCCGGCACACATGGGGCACGGCTCCAGCGTCACGATCAGGGTGCAGCCGTCCAGTTGCCAATCTCCTCGCACCTGGGCCGCTGCGCGCAGCGCCAGCACCTCCGCATGGGCTGTTGGATCCTGGGTCGCCTCGCGGCGGTTGCCGGCCTTGGCAATGACGACGCCAGATTCATCAAGAACCAGCGCGCCAATGGGCAAATCACCAGAAATCGTCGCCAGCTCCGCCTCGGCAATCGCCAGTGTCATCGCCTCGCGGTAGGGGCTCGCGTGATCGTCCACCCGTCGAGAATAGAGCGCAATCCAGATGAACTCTCGAGCCAGGCAATTGCGCCACCGCCGAAACATTCCGGTAGTGATCGAGGCAATCTTGCTGAAACACCTGTCACCTAGTGTGAGGCAAGAACCCGGCGCGTCCGGGCTCCAAGCGTGAGCAGCGGGAGGTGTGATGTCAGTGGCAACAGTTTCTGCCCCATTCGACGAGATGCTCGTGGGCGGAATACCAAGGTCCACTCACCGAGCCTTGTTCACCACCTTGGAGGAGCTCGGACCTGAGGGATTGGCCGAACGCGCTCGCCAGCGCGACTCCTACCTGGATCGGCATGGCATCACCTTCACCCTGGGCGAGCGCGAGCGACCACTGCCGATGGATCTGGTGCCGCGCATCATCACCCCGACCGAATGGCAGAGCATCGAAGCCGGTGTCATCCAGCGCCTGCGCACCTTGGAGCTCTTCCTCGCCGACGTCTACGGCGAGGGACAGGTGCTCCATGACCACGTGATTCCACGCACACTGGTCACCAGTTCCACACACTTCCACCGTCAGGCCTGGGGGCTCAAGCCAGTCAACAATGTGCGGATCCATGTGTCGGGCATCGACCTGATCCGAGACGAGCACGGGATCTTCCGGGTGCTGGAAGACAACCTGCGCAATCCATCCGGTGTTTCGTATGTGCTCGAGAACCGTCGCACTCTCGCGCACGTGCTGCCAGAGGTCTTCGCCAAGCACCGCGTCCGCTCGATCAATGAGTACCCCGAGCGTCTGCTTGA
>DNXA01000253.1:4000-6478 GCA_003506065.1 Actinomycetota bacterium | reverse complement strand
GCCAACACCAGGGCATCGGACTTCCAGTAGGAGGTCCACACCCCAATCAAGGAAATACCCACGGCCAACGGCACGATCCAGTAGATCTGCAAACCGAACAGGCTGGAGATTGCCCAGACAATGGCGACGACCGCCACAAACATCACCGCAAGCAGAAACCAGGTCTTCCTCTGGTTTGCGGACTGCTCGGCTCGAAACGAGACCGCCATCGCTATTAGAAGGTGACGGTGGGTGCGTTGCGATCTGCAGCGTCAGGCACCTCGTAGAACTCGCGAGCCTTGACTCCGGCCATGCCCACGAAGAACTTCGTTGGGATGGTGACAATCGCTGTGTTCAGGGTGCGAACCGCATCGTTGTAGAACTGGCGCGAGAAGGCGACCTTGTTCTCAGTTGCGGACAACTCCTCCTGCAGCGACAGGAAGTTTGCCGAGGCCTTCAGATCGGGGTATGCCTCAGCCACGGCAAGAAGACCGCGAAGGGCTTGGGTCAGCATGCCATCGGCGGCTGCCACCTCAGGAACCGTGGTTGCATGCTCACCGACTGCGCGGGCGGCCGTGACAGCCTCAAAGGTGCTGCTCTCGTGAGCGGCGTAGCCCTTGACCGTGTTGACAAGATTGGGAATGAGGTCGCTGCGTCGCTTGAGCTGCACCTCAATCTGAGCGAAGCCCTCGTCAACTGCAACATTGGCCTTGACCAAGCGGTTGTACAGAGCGATGGCCCAAAGGACGAGAAGAACAAGCACTACGGCGACGATGATCCAGATCCACATGTCGCCAATGGTACCTGTGTTTGGCCGATCAATTCATAGGCGAACCAGCCGAGCTCTGCCTAGACCGGCTCGCCCTCATCAAGTTCGGCGAGCATCTCGACACGATGCTCGTGTCGCCCCCCATCAAATGGGGTCGTCAGGAAGATATCCAGCGCTGCAATGGCCACATCAGGCTCGGTGAACCGCTCACCGAAGCAGGCGACGTTGGCGTTGTTGTGGCGCCTGGTCATCTCGGCATCGTCATTGGCCCGAATGACTCCCCCGCGCACTCCTGGGATCTTGTTCGCGGCCATGCAGATCCCCTGACCGCTCCCACACACGGCAACCCCGAATTCGGCTTCACCGTCGGCGACCGCACGACCAACTTCCGCTCCATAGTGCGGGTAGTCAACGCTGGCCTCAGAAAAGGTGCCAAGGTCAATGACCTCATATGAATTGGCTTCAAGCCAGGCACGCAATTGCTCCTTGAGCAGGAACCCTGCGTGATCAGAGCCAACGGCGACAATCATGCGAACTCCTCAAGTAAGAGATGCAGAACAGTCTCAGAGTAGTGGTGCGCCAAGCTGTGGCATCGGTGCAGGAGTAGTGATCGTCAGCCCGCCCCGCGTGATGGTCACCCCGTTTGCAGCGATCGTCACCGGAACCTGCTCACCATCGTTTCGAGGAACGAACACCGTCACCAACGCTTGATGAATTCCTGCTTTCGGGATGGGAACCTGGCGATTGACCACCTGAGAGGGCAGCTTCTCGCCCCAGGCACCAGTTGCCCAGCCGATCTTGCCGCCTGGCTTGGCGTAGTCGATCACCCATTGATCAGTGCCTGACTTCACCACATCAAGATGCTTGTCGCCCTTGGTCAGCACGAGGGTTGAACCCTCATACCCCGTGTTGACGCCGGGAGCCACCTGCCAGCGCTGCCAGGTGAACCTGCCCTTTGGCTTGGCCCTGCCTGCATTGACATAGTCGGTGACAATCATCGCGTCCACGCTGCGCACATACTGCGTGCATCGAACGAGAGTGACGGTCTTCCACGTGTTGTCCTGCACGCAGGAGGTGTCATTGCCTCCGGTCGCCCAGTCACTTGCGGCTGTCACCTTCTTAACCCCCGACCAGCGCGATCGATCGACCTTGCCAACAGTCAGGCCCGAGTGTGCTGCGCGAGTCTTGAGGTAGGCCCGCAGGGGGTCACTGTTCTCGTAGCGATAGGGCCCCGGATCGCCAATCCACTCCGTACCCTTGGAGTAGAAGGTCATCCCAGTGCCATCGTCGTGGGTATGCGCAGTGCCGGGACGAGTTGAACTGAATCGCAGCGAGTAGTAGGAATCGGGCATTCCTGCCTGGGGCTGCCAGCCCGCTCGGCCGAAGATATAGCCGCCGTCGTAGGCGGAGTAGATCGTCGGTGGCGGGGTGCCTGACTTGCCGCCGGTGCGCACCCATTCGGCTTGACCATCGGCCGCGCCGAAACTCCCGCGCAGGGAGGCACTGACCCCATCGCCGATGGACTCCTGGAGGAAGTCGGGGCGAATGGATTGCCCCACGAAGTCGTACAGCCGATTGCGCAGAGTGGGTATCGGGTCCGCTGGCATGCCGCAGGTCGCGGCGGCGGACTCCACACCCAGCAGGAGCTTCTCGATGTACACCGCGTAACTTGGGGAGCCTTCAATATCGCTGCCGTCAGGATGAATGATCCCGTTGGCGATGGACACCAG
>DNXA01000253.1:0-3971 GCA_003506065.1 Actinomycetota bacterium | reverse complement strand
ACCATCGTTCGCGCATCCTGCAGCGCCGCGGCGGTGATGATCGGGTCGTTCAAGGTCTGCGCGGCACACACAAGAGTCTCGGTGCGCAGGCCTCCGTAGATCGAAGAGTCAACCCAGTAGTCGCGCTTGCCCTGATGATCGGCGATCCAGTAGAGCATCAGCTGACGGAAGCGATCGACCATCGCCTGGTTCTGCACCTGGACTCCGCGGAACAGCAGCGGCAGTGCCCAGTTCAGCGAGTTCACGTGACGATCACCTGAAGTATCCGAACTTGCCTGCGGTCGCCAGTTCGGGTGCTCGGTCAGGCGATAAGTGCCGCCCTTGCCGAAGTTGATGGTCCCGTTGGACAGCAACTGCTGCGCGGCATTGCGCTCAGCTGCAGGTGCGGTCAGCGGGAACAGGGCCCGACACCAGCTGCCAAGGGCAGTCGGCATCGGAATGGGAATCGCTGGCGGAGGGGTATCCATAGGCGAGACCGAGGGCGTGACGGCGACCGAAGCGCTGGGCGAGGAGCTTGGCGTAGGGGTAGGTGTGGGTGTTGCAATCGGTGCCTGGGTGGAGGACGGCGTGACTCCTGGGGTTGGGGCGTCTGCCGCTCGAGCTGGGCCAATTGCCATGGCAAGACAGCACGCAGAAATCAGCGCAGGTATCCCCACACGCAACATTGGTCTCGACTGAAACATCCGACCATCATCACCCATGGGTCTGTGATTCGGTCAATCCCGACTTGCGGAATTCCTGTGAATTCGTGCGGCGGCCGCTCGTTGCGATGGGGAGGTTGTGCCCAAGACCAGACCGAGTCCCCCAAGGAGCGCCCCAACCGCAGGCCTTGCCACCTGGCGAGGAACGCGAGGCAATCCGAGCATCGACAAGTGCTCCGCTGACATCGTCGATAAGGCGCCCAGCAGGAGCACGGCGTACGGACCCTGCGCGGCAAAGGGCAGTGGTGGGCGGCGGATGAAAGCTGCGGTCTGGCGGGCTTTGCTCCCACCTCTGAGCAGATGCTGGCGCTGCGCCAACTGCGACTTCAATTCGGCAACAGATCGCGGCGGATCCACCACGCCAACGAGCTCACCCGACTTCGCCCANNGTGAGAAATGAATCAGTGAACGCCAGGTGCACCCAGCGCAGGAGCTCTGGATCGGTCGCGTCATAGGGATGTTGAACGCCGTCGACCTCATACGTGCCATGCACTTTGCGGTGCATCCCCCGCACACGGGCACATTCGCGATCGGCCTGAGTCGTGTCGCCGAAGGTCACCACGGTCAGCCATTGCGTAGTCCCAGCCAATCGACCCAGGGCATCTTCTTCATAGCGAGAGTGCTGCATCACGCCAGCAAGTGCTGCGGGGTGCAGTGCCTGCATGAGCAGTGCACGGATGCCGCCAACAAGTGTTGGCAGTCCTCCGTGCACTGTCCATGCAGCTGAGCCCGGACCGAAGTAGCCGACTCCGTCGCCTTCGGCGAGTTGCGCCACCCACTCAGGTGCGCCAGAGGGATCCCCCGAAACGATTCGGCGAAACCCAGCGGCGGTGCGTTCGCGCACTTGCTGAGTCAGATCGGCGACGAGGTCCATGGCAACAGCCTGCCTCACCGCCGAGGTGACTACGACTGCGCGGCTGTCAGATTCACCGGGAAGGTGATGCTTTCGCCATCGCGAGTCAGCGTGACCTGCACGCGATCACCGGGAGCGAAGGATCGAATCGTGACGATCAACTGAGTTCCGTCTGCGATCACCGTGCTGTTCACCTTGGTGATGACATCGCCGGCTTGCAGGCCAGCGGACTCTGCCGCACCACCAGAAGTGACGGCGGCGACCTTGGCACCTGGGCCAGTGAAGCTGTTGTCGAGCTGCACACCGATCACCGGCGTCTTTGCTGAGCCGGTATTGATGATCTCGTCAACGATGCGCTTGGCCGTGTCGATCGGGATGGCAAAGCCAAGTCCGATGGACCCAGCCTGCTGCCCTGCGCTGGCACCCATTGATGCAATTGCCGAGTTCACGCCAATCACTTCGCCCTTGCCATTGACCAGCGGCCCACCGGAGTTGCCCGGGTTGATCGCTGCGTCGGTCTGGATTGCATTGATGAACGACGAGGAATCGGCACTCTCACCGCTGGCGGTGACGGGACGATTGAGCGCGCTGACGATTCCGGTGGTCACCGTGCCTTGCAGACCCAGGGGTGATCCCAGAGCGATGACGGAGTCACCGACCTGCAGACCAGCGGAACTGCCCAGCGGCACCGTTGGCAGGTCCGCCTTGTCCACCTTCACGACCGCGAGGTCATAACCAGCATTGGCGCCAACCAGTTGGCCGGTCGCGTGCGTGCCATCGGCAAACAGCACATCGATGCCGTCCTCACTTGCCATGCCCGCAACATGGTTGTTGGTGATCAGGTAGCCATCCGAACTGATGATGAAGCCTGAACCTGTGCCCTCGCCATCGGCAGCAGTGACGTTCAACTGCACCACAGCAGGCTGCACAGCGGCCGCAACTGCCGCGATGCTGCCATCGGCGGCAATCGAAGGCGAGTCAGTGTCAACCGCGGATGCCACAACAGTGGGCAGAGTCTCGCGAGCAGCGACATACCCAACTGCGCCACCGGCGGCGCCGGCGACAAGCGCGGTCAAGCAAATGCCGGCGAAGATCAACACTCCTCGATTGCGCGGCTTTGGCGCCGGCGCACTCCAAGTGAATGGGAGTTGCTCGTCATAGGAAGGCATTGGGGTGTACGGCGGAATGGGAGTGCTCACTGGGTCTCCTTCTTGGGGCGAACTCATGAGTCAATGAGACACCCGAAGGTTCCTCTCGGTTCCCGATCCAAGCCCGAATGGCCCAGTCCTGACCTAGTCCTTACACAGGCCAGATTGAATAGGTACATGCGAGTCACGATCGACCCCCTCGAGGCGGCACGAGCACTCGCCGATGGGCACCTGGCTGCTCTGCCCACCGAGACGGTCTACGGACTAGGAGCCCGCGCGGATCAAGCCCATGCGATCGCCCAGATCTATGTGGCCAAGGGAAGGCCAGCTCATCACCCGCTCATTGCCCATCTACCCAGCCATGATTCACTCGACGACTGGGGCAGAGAAATCCCGGAATTCGCCCGCAAGCTCGCAGTTGCCCACTGGCCCGGCCCACTCACCCTGGTCGTAAACAGAACCAAGAGAGCCGGTGACTTCCTCACCGGTGCGCAGGATTCAGTGGCGGTACGAGTGTCAGCGCATCCCGTGATGCAAGCAGTGCAAGGCGAACTCGTGAGAATCACTGGCGACACATCGATCGCCATCGCTGCCCCGAGTGCGAATCGCTTCGGTCAGGTGAGTCCGACAAGTGCCGATCACGTGATCGAGGAGCTCGGTGCGTTCCTGAGCCAACACGACGTGGTGCTCGATGGAGGAGCGTGTGGCATCGGGCTGGAGTCCACGATCATCGACTGCACCGGCATGAACCCAAGAATGCTCCGACCCGGCGCCATCACGATCGAGCAGGTCGAAGCGACGACAGGGATGCGGTGCACCCATGACTCCAAAGTGCGAGCCAGCGGAACACTCCAATCCCACTACAGCCCGCGAGCTCAAGTCATCCTGCTGACCAAGGAGGAACTTCAGAGCGGGGACTACATCGCATCGGCTGCGCGCGTCGGCATGCTCGCCACCGCAGATATCCCCACGATGATCGGGCTGGTCCGGCTTGGCGAACCAGAATCGCTCCAGGACTACGCCCGCCTGCTCTACTGGGCGCTGCGTGAAGCAGATGCCCTCGAACTGAAAACCATCCTCGCTGTGCCGCCCCCAAATGAAGGCCTGGGCGTGGCAATCAATGACCGGCTATCCCGGGCCGCGCACCCAAAATGACCTCGGGTAAGCAACATGTGAACAATCCCCTATAGTTCTCTCGTCGCCAACGGCGTTAGGTCGACGGAGACAAAGTCCCCATCGTCTAGTGGCCTAGGACACCGCCCTTTCACG
>DNXA01000031.1:3593-3854 GCA_003506065.1 Actinomycetota bacterium | reverse complement strand
CGGTCGTCGTGGGGTGTACTCGATGACACTGATAGAGCAGGGGTCGATCTGAACCCGTTGGAAGAGATCAAGGTGGGCACCCAGCGCATGACTCACGATGGCCTTGATGACATCGCCGTGACTGACCATGACATACATGCCATCCGGGCCCAATTGCGCGTTCCAGTGGTGCACTGACTCGATGGCCCGATGGGCCATCTGCGTAATTGACTCACCTTCCGCACCTGGGAACACCGCGGCACTGGGTTGACTCTGCACGAC
>DNXA01000031.1:0-3513 GCA_003506065.1 Actinomycetota bacterium | reverse complement strand
CGGCCATGTCGAACCAAGATCAGCGTGGTCATGCTCGTAGTCTCGCAGGGATCCCCCACAATGTGATTCGTGATTCGTGGAATGGGCGTCTACAGCCCCGATGGCGTCGTCCCGATCGACGACATCCGAAGTTGGCAGCATCCAGGCGATGGCCATCCCGGCCCCAAGCTTGAAGGGCTGCGCGCCCGGTGCGACGAACATCCGGGATCCTTCGTCTGGCTTGGCCTTTTTGAGCCGACCAAGGATGAACTCGACATGATCTCGCGTGTGTTCGACTTGTCGCACCTGCACATCGAAGACGCCGCGAATCCTGAACAGCGAGCCAAGTTCGACTTCGACGCCAATGGCCACGGCCTGGGCCTGCTCAAGGTTCTGGACTATGTGGAGAACAGTTCCGATGTCCATACAGGGCAGATCGCCGTGTTCGTCGGTTCCTGGTTCGTCGTGACCGTTCGCTTCGGTCTTGTTGGCGATCTTCAAGGTCTGCGCGAACGACTCGCCACATCCTCAATATTGCGCGAGATGGGCCCGATCTCGGTGCTCTACGCCGTTTTCGACAAGGTTGCCGATGAGTACATCAAGGTCTCAGACGAAGTCGGCATCGATATCGAAGAGCTCGAGCAGATTGTGTTTCTGCCGGGCCAACGAAGCGAGAACGCCGATCGCATCTACCGACTCAAGCGCGAGAATGTAGAGATCAGGCGTGCGGTTCAGCCGCTTGTGCCCATGGCGCACAGCTTCATGAATGACGAAGTCGCCTGGGTGCCGGACGTCGCTCGGCCCTATTTCCGCGACATCGGTGAACACGTCATGCGTGTGCATGATGGAGTTGAGGGTGCCGACAACCTGCTGATGATCATGCTCATGGCAGCAACATCGCTTCAGGATCTCCAGCAGAACAAGGACATGCGCAAGATCAGCGCCTGGGTAGCCATCGCTGCGGTACCGACGATGATCGCGGGCATCTATGGCATGAACTTCGAGGACATGCCTGAACTGCATTGGAAATTCGGCTACCCCGTGATCCTCGGAGTGATGGCGACTGCGTGCTCACTGATTTATCGAGCATTCCGCAAGAGCGGCTGGCTCTAGGAAGTCAGGACTCCGACCCACAGGAGCAGGAGCACGGCGAAGCCGAGCAGGATTCGATAGATCACGAATGGCAGCGACGTCTTGGTGATCACCCAGCGAAGCAGCCAGGAGATGACCGCAAGGCCTACGAAGAAGGCGATCACGGAAGCCAGCAGCGTTGGNNGCAGGAACAGCGAGCAGGAATGAATAGCGCGCTGCCGACTCGCGCGTGTATCCCAGGGCAAGACCTGTGGAGATCGATGCGCCCGATCGCGAGACGCCCGGAATCAATGCCAACGCCTGGCCTAATCCGAAGAGCAGGCCATCACGTGTATTGAGCTCGGTCAGGTCATGACGTCGTGAGCCCAATGCATCGGCGACGCCGAGCACCACGCCGAAGATGATGAGCATCGCGGCAACCAGCCACAGATTTCGCGCTGCGGTCTCGATCTGGCTAGAGAACGCAAGGCCGAGAATCGAGATTGGGATGGTTCCGACGATGATGTACCAGCCCATGCGTGCATCGATCTCGCTTCTCAGGCTCGCATCGCGGAGCGATCGAAACCAAGTGGCGATAATGCGAGCGATGTCATTCCTGAAATAGACAAGCACCGCGAGTTCGGTGCCGATCTGGGTGACCGCGCTGAAGGCTGCGCCCGGATCCTCCCAGCCGAAGAGTTGCGAGACGATCAGCACATGCGCCGTTGAAGAAATCGGTATGAACTCCGTAAGCCCTTGCACCAGGCCCAGGACCACCGCCTCAAACCAGGTCACTGGGTCAGTCATGAGGCCAACCCTGACATGTCGAGCACCTCTGCCATCGCCCGGACACTCGCGATTCGTTCTTCAATAGTGGAGCCCACAGCGCTGAACGTGAGATTGGTAACCCCAGCTTCAGCGAAGGCAATCATGCGGTCGCGAATGCGCTCCTTGGGACCGATCAATGACACCTGATCCAGCAGCGAGAACGGAATGGCTGCTTGCGCGCCGGCATAGTCCTTGGCCATGTACAGATCCTGAATCTGCTGTGCCTCACGTTCGTACCCCATGCGCTGCACGAGTTGGTTGTAGAAATTCTTGTCGCGACTGCCCATCCCCCCGATGTACAGCGCGGAGCCGGCGCGCAACTGATCGGCGCACGCCTGCAGGTCATCGCCGATGACGACCGAGGTGGACGCCACCACGTCGAAGTTGTCCATGCTCTTTCCGGCAGCCTCGCGCGCTTGGCGCACGATGCCGAGAGTGTGCTCGGCGTGATCGGGTGAGAAATAGACCGACAGCCAGCCGTCGGCGATCTCACCGACCATTGCCAAGGCCCCAGGACCGATGGCGGCCAGATAGATGGGCAAGTGCTCGCGAACGGGATGAATGGTGAGAGTCAGGGCCTTGCCTGGACCGCCGGGCAGCGGCAGGGTGAAGCACTCCCCGTGGTACTCGACCCGCTCACGAGCCAGCGCCATCCGGACGATGTCCACGTATTCCCGGGTGCGTTGCAAAGGTCGATCAAAGGCCACCCCGTGCCAGCCTTCAGACACCTGCGGACCCGAGACGCCCAAGCCAAGGCGGAAGCGTCCGCCAGACAAAGTGTCCAAGGTGGCCGCCGTCATGGCGGTATTGGCTGGCGACCGTCCTGGGATCTGGAACACCGCCGTCCCCACATCAACACGGGTGGTCTGCGCAACGACGAAGGCTGCCACCGTCGCTGCATCCGAGCCATAGGCCTCTGAAGTCCAGACCACGTCGTAGCCGAGGCGATCGGCCTCCTGGGCCAGCACGATGTTCTGTGCGTCATTGCCCGCGCCCCAGTAGCCAAGATGGAGACCAAGTTTCATGGAAGTCCTTTCGCAAGCGCCGGGCAGCGAGCCTAAACCCCAGCTCCCGAGCCCACAGGTAGCGTTCCTTCATGCAACAACGCCCTCTTGGCCGCTCCGGATTGTGGGTCGGACGTCTGGCCCTTGGCACCATGACCTGGGGCCGCGGCACCGATGAGTACGAGGCTCGCGACCAGCTCGCGGCATTCATCGACGCTGGCGGAACACTCATTGACACTGCCGACGTCTACGTCGATGGCATCTCCGAGCAGCTCCTGGGCGAGCTCGTCGAGGAGTTCGGCATTCGCGATCAGGTGGTGATCGCCACCAAGGCCGTGAGCATCCCCGATGGCGAACGACGGTACGACGCCTCGCGGCACCACCTGATGAGGGCGATTGACACCTCTCTGAAGCGCCTTCGCACCGACACCATTGACCTCTGGCAACTGCACGCGTGGGATCCCCTGACTCCGATGGAAGAGACCCTCGCCGTGTGCGACGACATCGTGCGCAGTGGTAAGGCGCGGTATATCGGCATCTCGAACTACAGCGGCTGGCAGACAGCCAGGGCCGCCACGTGGCAGCGCGCGGTGCCTGGCCGAGCACCGATCGTGACCGCGCAGATGGAGTA
>DNXA01000097.1 GCA_003506065.1 Actinomycetota bacterium | reverse complement strand
CGAAGCGATACAGAAGATCGGCCCCGCGCTGATGCGCATCTTTCCCTGAAACAGACTCTTGCTCTGACTCCCAAATTCCAGTTCAGCAGGCGCCGCACCGCTGGTGCTCCTTGTCACTCGACGACGTAAGTCTCGCCATCCTTGAGACAACGAAACTGCAGACGTGATTGCTTCAGGAACTTCGCGGCAGCTGATGCGCCGGCAGATTCGGGAGACTCTGACTTCCAATGCGGCACGATGCGCTCGTCGATCAAGCACAGAGTGCGAATCACAGCATCTGCCGGATAGCCGTCGGGCAAGAAGTTGGCATCGTCCATGAAGTCAATGCCTTGAAGGTCTGGGCCAGCAAGGCATGCGCCGGCCGAATATCCGGCGTAGATGAAGTCCTGATTCACCCTTACTTGCTGCACTGCCTCATCAAAGCCGGACAGTGCTGTGGCTCTGGCGAGTACAAATGTGTTGCCGCCTGCGACCCACACGAGTTGAGCTTGAGCCAGTGCTGAAGCCAGATTGTCAGGCTCACCGAAGTGCTGACGAAGGTCCAGCTCCTGACACTCGTAGCCCAATGGTCCAAGGCCAGCCGCCTCGTACTGGAAGGCGCGTTGCCTTAGCGCTTGTGTACCGTCCAAGGCATTGAGCACGATCAGTGCGCGAGCTCTGTCGGTTGTGGCAGTCAGGAGGTCACGATCACCTGCGAGTCCGCTGGAGCTCAAGTAGATCCTCGGCGTCATATTCCGAGAATAGATCCGTATTCTTCGTGCGCACGCATCCCCGATGCGAGCGATTCCTTTCGGAATGCGGGGAGCGCAGTTGAGTGAGCAGTTCTAAGTGTCGACTCAGGCAGGTATTCCACCAATTCGGCTACGGAGGTGCGTGCGCACCCGGGGCCAATCCTCGGATGTGACCGAATACATCACGGTGTCGCGCACAGTGTCATCGGTGCGCCGTTGATAGCGACGCAAGACCCCCTCGAAGTCCGCGCCAATCCCAGCGATCGCTCGCTGGCTGCGCTCATTTCGAATATCTGTCTTGAGCTGAACGCGTCCCGCCCGGAGTTCGTCAAAGGCATGCGCCAGGAGCAGAAATTTGCACTCGGGGTTGACCGGGGTGCCCCACACCCTTGGTGCATACGCCGTCCATCCGATCTCGAGTCGGGCATCCTCCACCGAGATGTCCAGGTAGCTCGTCATCCCGATGATCGATTTCGCTTCCACTCCCAGACGATCGTCGTGAGAGCGGACCACCCATGGAATCCACCCGTAGTCCAAGCGTTCCTGCAATAGCCGGATGAAGGCTTGCGACGTATCGGGCCGGCCGGCCAGGTGCGTCCACACGACGTCCTCATCCAAGGCATCGAACAATTCCCGACCATCACGCAATGGATCAACGACGGACATCGTCACCCACTGCCCCGTGAGTACTGTGTGCGTGTGCGTGGGTGCCAGTCGCGGCCATGGGGAGTCCAATGGCCGGGGGTCAACGATGGCGTTCATGAATGTATACGACCACATGTCCTCGCGAATTCTGGCACGTTCCTGCTCAGTACTCCGTCCGATACTCGCGTGACGGATCCAGAATCTGGTCTGCCTGCTCGGCACCGGTAATGGGAAGTCCAGCTGGGTTCAGCAGCCCAATCTGCGCCAGCACTGAAGCCTGATCCCAGTAGATGTGCTCGTGAGTCACCAGCCCGTCATCAGCTCGCACGATGACGACGACGGGGATCTGCACGAAACGCCCCGTCGGGGCAATTCCCGGCAGCATCCAATCGATCGCCTGGGTGTGCGTGAATCGGATGACCATCTCGTCGACCATCTGCTCGCTGTCTGCAGTGCGTGAAACATTGACAATCTCCACATCAGGCGGGAAGAACTTTCCGACAAGATGCTGGTCGTAGAAGTCCCGCACGTCCGCAGCCCCAGAGCCACCTGCGCGCACGGGCACATGATTGAGGTGGGGCTTGGGTCCCATGGTGGCCATAGTGCGGTCGAGATCGCCATCCATCTCAGCCTGCATGTGCTCCTCAAACAGGGTTGCTACGGGCGGATGGAGTTCGGCCTGGCTCATGGGTGCTGCCCTTTCGGAGTGGTGATGCGCTTGGCGTGTCTGAGCAATGCGTGAAACTCGCTAGGCATTGTTGTTCCTCACTTGCTCGCCGCGCAGGTGGATGGCAAGAACACGCTAAGCAGGCAGCGAGAACGGCTGACGAATGATGGTCTTCAGTTTCGCGGCATCGGTACGCCGTGGGTCGCTCAGATAGATTTCATGGTGGTGATGGTTGGTGCCATCCAGGAGACCGCCTTGCTCGTTGATGAATGCATGGAGCTGCTGGATCGCTGGTCCTTCGTCGGCATAGGCGCCGACATAGAGCACTTGGGCCGCATGGCCTTCCTCCAATGCCTCGAATCTGACTTTCTCCAGGGATGGGGGATTCTTCTTGGTGGACACCTGTTCGATGCTTCGTGCAAACATCTCGATGGTGACGAGATCCGGCTGCATGATCATGGCCGTCCATAGCCAATTGCTCTTGTCCTGAGTGCTGAAGTCGCGCATGTCCTGCGCCCACCACAAGCCCTCAAGGGGCATCACCGCGAAGTCTTCACCCAGTTCCTTCTTGCACATGAACTTGATCGTGTACGCCACGGGGTAGAGGGTCTGGATCGCATCCACATACTCCTGTGAAGTGTTCGGGTCTCCGTGTCCATCAATCTTCAGGTAGTTCATCGCAGGCACCTCGACCACTGCTGGATGGCCGACCCTGCCGCTGTAGAACTGCTTGAGTTCCTTCTTGAAGTCAGTCTTGTTCATCGATGAACCCTCACACACGATGGACCGGAGTGGGAAGTCCTGCGCGCTGCTGTCCAGCCAAATGCCTGGTTCCCGCGTCAGCGATGGAACACTTGGTCAATGCTGCACACGTTCTCAGCCCAACTCTGGCTCTGGGATGGTCGCAAGTCCGACGCATGGACATTTGTGACGCTGCCGCCGGAACTCAGCGATGAACTGCGTGAACGAACGGGGCCACGGAAGAGCTTTGGGTCGGTGCCAGTGGAAGTCACCATCGGTGATTCAACCTGGCGCACGTCGATCTTTCCCGATAAGGCATCAGGAAGCTTCCTGCTGCCAGTGAAGGCGGCGATCCGCAAAGCAGAGGCACTCTCAGCCGGCGACACCATGGAGATCAGTCTCACGACGGTCTGAAAGTGCACTGGCTTGGGTGGACGAAGTCATTCTGCTACGCAGGGACGACTGACAATGCCAGCCCTTTGGCCCAATGGTGAGCACGCTCTGCCTCACTGTCGAGCAAGCGCGTCTGGCTGTCTACAAGAAAGCTCTCGGGCTCGGTGATCAACTGAAAGCCGTGCCGTGTCATGCGGCGGGCGATCACGCGCGAGGCCCGACCTGTCAGCAGAGCCATCGCATCCAGGCGGGTGTCAAACGCTGCGGCAGACTGTCCATTGGATATCGCCGTGGTGCGCAGCCAGTCGCGGATGCCAGCATCCTGCCAGTGCGGATCCATCTCCAGCGGTGGATGTGGATGCTTGCTCTTGCTCGTATCTGCTGCTTCCAGAGCACTAGCGCGACTCTGGCGAGTGCTCAGCGAGTGCGCGTGGGTTGGCCCGCCCACGACGACCAGATCTGCTGACGCCGCAAGTTCATCGATCACTCGACTCACGGGCACCACGCTCACTTGGCCGAATTCCTTCAGCGCTGCTCCGATGATGTCGGCTACCCGGTGGCTGTTTCCGTACATCGACTCATAGACAACGACAGACTTCATGACCACTCCTGACATGAAATGTTCCTTTCACACCATTTTCCGCGAGTCAATGCAGGTGAGATAGGGCATTTGGTCCTCCTCGATCTGTTGCTCGCTCTGCGCTGTTCGTCGGGACGAAAGGCCCTATACGAGCCGCAGTGTCGACGTGAGACTGTCCGCGTGACCGCCACATATTGGGATGAGCGCTATGCCGTGAGCGACATGCTCTGCTCGGGACACCCGAATGTCTGGGTGAAGGAGCTCGCAGGGGAGCTCCCCGCGGGACGAATGCTGGATCAGGCAGGCGGTGAGGGCCGAAATGCGCTCTGGCTTGCCCAGCAGGGGTGGGAGGCGACCATTGTCGACTTCTCCCAATGTGCACTCGATCGTGCGATGCACTGCGCTGGAGAACTGAGTGTTGGCAAGAGGGTGCATGTTCATCGCGCTGATGTTCGCAAGTATCAGCCGCAGTCCCGTGATTACGACCTGGTGCTCATTGCCTACCTGCATCTTCCGCCGGCTGAGCGTCAGGCTGCGATCGCACGCTCAGCAGACGCCGTTGCCACTGGCGGCCGACTCCTGGTAATAGGCCACGACAGACGCAACCTCGAAGAGGGGATCGGTGGGCCGCAGGATGACGACCTGCTGTTCACCCCGAAGGAGGTTGCCGAGCAATTGGCCGATCTGGGATTTCTCATCGATCAAGCCCAGACGCGGGCACGGCTCGTCGATACCGATCATGGGCCGCGGATTGCCTTTGATGCAGTGGTGCTGGCCACGCAGATCTAGGTTGTTCCTGCTTTCCTGCTCGTCAGGAATATCGATGACTGACTTCCCTACATGCGGGTGCGAGTGCCAATGCCCTGTGCGAGCGCGTCGACACCCTTGACCATGCTGTTCTGCGAGAACGTGGCCAACAGAGCGCCGTTCTCGTTGTAGATCGTTCCGGATCCAGCAACTCGGCCCTTGCCTGCGAAACTTGCTTCCTGATTGATCAGCGTCCATGAGCCGGCATCGAATTCACGATGGAAATTGATGGTGTGTGAGATGACGCCAGTTGAGATCGAAAGATGCGCATCCTCTAGACGAATGGCATCCTCGTGCGGCTCGATCGCCAGGCCGATGAGCCAGCCATTGGTGGCCCAGGCAATAACAGCCTGACTTGCGGCCAGAGAGGGCAAGCTTCCTGGCATCCGCGTCCAAAGAGACATGACCGGCGCACCGTTGCGGGTGCTGTGCTCAGCAGTTGCGTAGCGCAGTTCTGCGCCAGGAAAGGTGACACCGGGAGCAGATTCTCGTGCAGCCTCTGGTCTGAGCACATCCGATGGTGCTGACTCGTGGTGAGCAATCAGATCGGGTTCATCAGCTGTCATCAGAATCATGGCCTTTGACAGCAGCCGATCGCCTTGCATTGCGCTGATGAGCTTGCTGCCAAACGTACGCCCGCTGTGCACCTCGTCCACCTGCAGATGCAAGGGCTGTTCGTAGGTCCCTGCACGAGCGAAGATCGTGTGAATGCAATTCACATGCTTGGGATCAGAGGGATCAGCGCTGGCAGCCATGATCATCTGTGCGAGCAATTGACCACCGAAGATGACATCTCTGCCCTCTTGTGAACCCGCTGGCATCGGCGCGAGGTATCGGCCATCTCCGACCTCGGTGAGCTCAAGCAGTGCGAGTGCGTCTGGCACATTTCTCCTTGCATACTGACTCGGCGAACGTGAAGCGACGGTGATTGTGATGCTCAGGCCGATTTCGCAAGCGCGTCCGATTCTGGCTGGAGGACTGGCATGCGCATCATGCGTCGCGCATTGTCGCCCATGAAATCGTAGGTGAGCTTCTCATCCATGGCTTCGGCATAGTTGTAGTACCCGATCGGTTCGGTCAAGCCTTCGGGGTGGGGATAGTCAGAGCCGAACAACACCCTGTCCCATCCGACCAGATCAGAGAGTTCATGCACTGATCCCTCCCAGAATGGGCTGACATAGATATTGCGTCGGAAGACCTCGTGCGGATGCTCCTCGAATGCCTGCGGCATCTTCTTGTACCAGGTTGCGAAGTCATTGAAGAGGGGCTTGATCCAGTCGCTGCCGTTTTCAACACTCATGATGCGCAGTCCTGGAAAGCGCGTCAGGGTCCCATGACAAATCAGACTCGCGACCGTGTCTGAGATCTCGCGATGGCCAAGCACGACGTTTCGGAATGCGCTCTGTGTCATGAAGTTGTTCGTCCGAGAGGACTCCCATTGATTGATATAGGAATCCAGCGGAGGCTGGCTTGCGTGCAGCGCTACGGGTATTCCGGAGGCCTCGATGTCGCGCCAGAGATCATCGAATTCCGGGAGAGCTGGCGAGCGCCAGCCATTGGGACCGCAGGCAGGAGCAGGTTTGACCAGAACAATTTTCGCGCCGTTGCTGGCCACATACTCGAATTCCTTGCGTGCGTTCTCAACAGTGCCGAAGGTGATGACTGGGGTAGCGAATATTCGACTTTGATAGTCAAAAGTCCAGGTCTCGAGCATCCATTGATTGAGCGCGTGAATGATCGCTCCGGTCAGTTCATAGTCCTCGGCGGCGCTGTGCTCCACAAGATTGGCAAGAGTCGGAAACATGAATGCTTCGGAGACTCCTTGCTCATCCATGAGTGGCAGGCGTGCCTCTGGATTTCGGAAAGCAGGCAGTGCATCGATACCGCGACCCGTGAGCTCTTTGAGTGACAGGCCATCGACATTCTGACCTGCGTAGTACAGCTCATGAGCTCCAGGTCGTGCGACTCGATCAAATGTTGGGTTCGGGATGTACTCGGTGATGCGGCCATTGACGGCAATGCGCGTGTGGCGACCAATCTGCACGAACTGCACGGCTGATGCATATCGTTCGGGAAGGTGTCGAGTGAGCGCATCGGCGCTCTCATACATGTGCTGGTCTGCATCAAAGATGGGCGCGCCGACGAATTGGGACACTTGCGACTCCTCACATGGACAAGCGATGTGAAGTGAAAACTAGGCTCGCGCACTGGCAACGTCAATGGCATCTGTCAGCGGATCTGCAAGAATTGCTATGCGCCACAACGCAATTTGCCAGTGATTGAAATGATTTGTGTGACTATTGATAAGCGGGCGCGAGTTCAGAGACTCTCGGCATTTGCCAAGTGGCGACAAGCCGTGAGCACGCCGAGATGCGAATAGGCCTGAGGATGATTGCCCAGGCCCATGTTTGTCAGCGGATCAACCTGTTCTGGGAGAAGGCCAGTGACGCCAGCTGAGGCCAAGATGGCATCGAGCAACTGGATCGCGTCCTCTGGCATCCCCAGGCGGGCATACGTCCCAGCCAGCCATGCTGCGCAGATATGCATCGCTCCCTCGCCATGCGGAAGTCCATCGTCGTAGGTGTACCGGAAGAGGCCACCGCTTTGTCGGAGCTCGCGTTCGATGAAAGCAACGGTCCCTGCAATGCGCTCATGCGAGGCCGGGTAGCCCTCGAGGATTCCTTGGAGCACTGCAGCGTCAGCCTCTGGGTGATCGACGGCCGCGACGTAGGCACCGATCTCCTCGCTCCAGTTCTCAGCCTCGATCGCAGCCTCGATCACGTCTCGAAGAGGAGCCCATGACTCTTGGGGTGTCTGGTTGAGTTCCGCAATGGATATGGCGGCATTGACTGCGAGCCAGCACATCATCCGGGAATGAGTGTGGTGCTTGGGGCGGTCGCGAATCTCCCAGATCCCATGGTCGGGCTCACGCCACCTTCGTTCAACAGCGTCAACCATGCTGCAGGTCAGCACCCACTCCTGGGAGTTGACGGAACCTCGCAGATGGGTGAGTTGATCAACAAGCAGACAGACGGCACCGAACACGTCGATCTGCAATTGCCCCTGTGCTGCATTGCCAACGCGAACCGGGCGGCTGCCAGCGTATCCCGGCAGGGAATCGATGACGGCTTCTGCGCCGAGACCTTCGCGATTGAGCCGGTAGAGCGGACGAAGTGACTCCAGCCCCGATTCGCCAGCATCGACCTGTTGGAGCCAGGCAAGGTAGCTCTCCGCCTCGGCGCCAGAGCCGGCAGCAACAAGCTCGCGAGCAGTCAGCGCGGCATCTCGGATCCACACGTAGCGGTAGTCCCAGTTTCGGATGCCACCGAGTGCTTCTGGAAGGCTCGTCGTAGCCGCTGCCAGGATGCCGCCGGTAGGTCGGTGGCACAAGGCACGAAGGGTCAATGCAGCGCGCCTCTCAGCCTCTGCTCGGATGCCGGGCAGGCGAAGTTGAGCAGCCCATGAGCTCCAGAAATCCGAGGTGAAGGCTTGGTCGTCATGGCTGGCCTGAGTCGTGAAGGCGGATTCATCGAAGGCTTCGTATCGGAATTCCAGGGTGATCGCAGCTTTGGATGGATCTACCGTGGCGATAGCAGTGTGATGACCAGCCTCCTCCATGATTTCCCAGTCGACGCCAGGCGCATAGAGCGCAGCAGACTCCGAGCCGCTGGTCACCCGCAGGCCCTCCGCCATGACTTCAATGGTCGTCGCAACTGCTCCAAACTGCGGCCGAGGAGAGAAGGCGATGCGAGCGGGCACTGAGCCGCTGATCTGCCGCACAATTCGGCTCCCGGCGTCTTGCGCAGCACGGCCAACAGGCATGAAGTCGGTCACGGTCAAGCCAGCCCAGCGGGTGCGAGTGACGAGTGAATTGCGTTGGTAGGACTGAGAGAGCAGGCGCTTGTCGCCTGCGGGCGTGATGCTGAAATAGCCAGATGAGGCATCGCCAAGGAGCGCTGCGAAGACGGCTGGCGAATCCGGCTCGGGCGCACAGAACCAGTCGATTGATCCTCGCGGGGACAGCAGGGCAACATTGGCCATGCTCGACAGCAAGGTGTAGTCCTCGATCGGCGTTGTGTGCCCACCGAGCAGCCAGGACTGACGCAGGACGTAGAGATTCGAGAGCAGACGCGCGACATCCATCGGTGCGTCAACGCGCCAAGGCGCTGCTGATGCGCCTGGGCCGACCTTGATGCCGACGTCTGGTCCGGTCAGGGCCACAAAGACTGTTTCGTCAGTCACGTCGTCACCGAGGAAGACAACAGCAGAAGCACCAGTCAGATGGCGTAAAGCCGCGACGGCGTCTGCCTTGGTTGCTTCAGTCACGCTCAACTCGACGACGTCCTTGCCGTACTGCACGTGCACGCCGGGGAATTGACCCGGACCCATGGCGACCTGGCTGAGGAGTGCCTCCCGATCTTCAGGCTTGCTGCGACGCACGTGAACAGCGACGCTTCCAGGCTTGACTTCGATGTGCGAACCTGAAACGTGACCTGCGAGCTCAGTTGCCGCTGACCTCACCTGCTCGAGGAGGCGCAGTTGCTGACCATCCAACTGAAAATCCGCGTCGAATTCAGAGCCGTGACTGCCCACCAGGTGAATCTCCGGTGGCAGTCGAGACAGGGCGGCCAGATCCCTCAATGAGCGACCAGAGACAACTGCGACAGTGGTCGTAGGAAGCAGGGAAAGTTGTCGAAGTGCGGTGATTGCCTCGGTGAGTGGTCGCGCCTTGGCGGGATCATCCACAAGCGGCGCAAGAGTTCCGTCGTAGTCGCAACAGATCAGCAGGTGGGGACTCCTCGCCAGCGCCTTGAGCGGAAGTTCCGACAGGTCTGAGGCCTTCACTTGCATCGAAGTAGAAGCAGTGGGTTCGAGCAGTTCAAGAAATGAGTTCGCCCACGACTTCACGTCAGAGTCGAACACGACTTTGCGCATTGCGGTCATGCGTGCAGTGAGGTCGGATTCGGAGGCAGTGACAGCATCGCTCATGGCCTGCTCGACATTCTCGGTGTCGAAGGGGTTCACCAGCCATGCATCAGACAGTTGGGCTGCTGATCCGGTGAACTCACTGAGGACAAGAGCACCGGAGTTGTCGTTGCGGCACGCCACGTACTCCTTGGCCACCAGATTCATGCCGTCCCGCAAGGGGGTGACCAGCCCCAACTTGGCGGCGCGGTAGATGCCGGCCAGTTGGTCGCGGCGATAGCCCCGGTTCACATAGCGGATGGGCACCCAGTCGACCGTGGAGAAGGCCCCGTTGATCCGGCCTGAGACTCCGTCAAGCCGCCCGCGGATCTCCTGATAGGCCTCCACGTCCTCCCGGCTCGGGGTCGCGATCTGCAGCAGGAAGACCTTTTCGTGCAGGTCGGGATTGTCGTGCAGAAACTGCTCATAGGCCAGGAAACGCTCCTCCAGGCCCTTGGAATAGTCCAGCCGG
>DNXA01000163.1 GCA_003506065.1 Actinomycetota bacterium | reverse complement strand
GTTCACAACGTCCTGAGGAACTACAGCTAGTTCACCCGCAGCAAGGCCGCTTGCAGGATGGCCAGTACCCTTCACCCATGCCTACGGGAACTGTGAAGTGGTACGACACTGAGAAGGGCTTCGGCTTCATCGCATCTGATGACGGCGAGGATGTCTTCGTGCATGTGTCGACCCTGCCTGATGGCGTGACTGCCCTGAAGCAAGGCACAAAGGTCGAGTTCGGGATCGTTGATGGCCGCCGCGGCAAGCAGGCCCTGTCAGTGTCGATCATCGGGCCGGTCGTATCCGTCGTCAAAAGCAGTCGCAAGCCGGCCGGAGATCTGGCGGGCATAGTCGAAGACGTCATCAAGATGCTTGATGGGGTGGCAACTCAGCTTCAGCGTGGCAAGTATCCCGCCGATGCAGTGGCCCAGAAGACGGCTGCCGTCCTGCGCGCTGTCGCCAACGATCTGGATATCTAGCTCGGTCTGAGTTCCTGCACAAGTTCGTAGGCTGTCCACAGGGCGAGTGCAAACAGCACAACTCCTGATGCGATCCGCACTTTCGACAGTGGCACACGTTGCTGGAGCCATCTGCCAAGCACCACAGCCAGTCCGCCGACAGTGATCAGCGCCAGCCAGGCGCCAATGAACACGGCGACCGGTTGACCAGTCTTGGCCGCCTGTGCAGCCGTGAATATCTGTGTCAGATCTCCCCACTCGGCTGCGAAGAGCACGAGGAAGCTCGTGATGAAGGCACGACGGGCTGAATCGCTCGGCGCATTGGCGACCTTGGCAAGCACCTCGGATTCCTCCTCCGACTCAGTTGCGGCTTCCTCGGCTCGAGATTTCAAGCCACCTCGAATGAGGATGATCGCGCCAATGGCAAAGAGCAACGAGGTCACGGCGAGGACTGGTTCGACAGGCAGAAGCGCGATGAAGCCGCCTGCAACGACGGCGATCAGACACTGGATGAAGAATGCGGCACTGACTCCCAGCCACACCCACAGGTGGCGGAACCTGGTAGCCAGCACCAACGCGGCGATGAATGTCTTGTCGGGGAGCTCGGCCAGGAAGATCACGGGAAATGTCGTCAGGATGACCGCGAAGTCGACATTCCACATAGGTCACCAGCCTAAGTGCCCCCGGCCCTGTGCCCCTCGGCAGGAGTGCGCGAGAATCACACCGTGACCCCCACCAACACCACAACTGCGATCAAAGCTGATCCAGTGCTCATCGGCGCGAGCGAATTGGCCCGTGAGGCAGTGGTGGCCGAGGTCGGCACTGATTTCGTAGGCGAGTACCTCGGCGCGAACATGGATGCAGACCGCATCGCAACGCATCTGTTTGTCTGCACCAATCCTGCATACCTCGGTTGGAACTGGGCGGTGGTGCTCGTGCGCGCCGCCCGCGCAAAATCGGCGTCGGTCAACGACGTGGTGTTGATGCCTGGGGAGCAGGCGCTCGTTGCCCCGGCATGGGTTCCTTGGAGCGAGCGAGTGCAGGCGGGTGATCTTGGCGTCGGTGACATTCTCCCGACTCCGGTCGATGATCCCCGGCTCGTCGCAGGGCTCACTGGCGAGGACGAGCTCGAGGGCGTGGCCTCACTTGCACCGTTGAGCCCGGGGCAATGGGAACTGGGCATGGGTAGGGCGCGGGTGCTGTCACCCATTGGCCGAGATGAAGCAGCCCAGCGATGGCATGAAGGTGACACCGGACCCTTGTCGGCCATGGCTCGAAACGCGGCGCTTGAGTGCGGAACGTGCGGATACCTGCTGGTCATGGGCGGCATCGTCGGACAGGCGTTCGGCATCTGCGCGAATGAACTCGGTGCCGCAGACGGTAAGGTTGTGAGTCTGAATTTCGGTTGCGGAGCACATTCAGAGGTGTTGGTTGAGGCTCCTGTCGAGCATCCCGAATTGGCGCTGCCCGATGAGACGGGCGACCTCGGTCACTCGTAGTTCAATTACGCCTTCAACTTGCCCCGCAGGAAGAGCAGTCCACCTACGCCACTGATCACGCCGATGGCACAGGTCAGCAGCCACCAACCGGCCCCAGCATCGCGTGCGAGCAGGATCGGAACGCCGATTGCCGCTGCCAGGACCCAGGCAATGGTCCCCATGCGCACTGCGCTCAATGCCGACAGCACTGCATCATTCTCTGGGCGGTAGGCACTCGAGTGACTCATGCATGCGCTCCGGATCTCAGTAGTTTCCTGTGATGGACACGCTAGTGGTTCCACATGGGCGGGGACATAAGGTCAGAGCATGAGTCCAAGGGCACGGCGCATCATCACGCTGGTCGTGCTCGCATCGCTGATCGGATCCGTGGTGCTGGCTGCGCTGCTGAGTGCATGAGGCGCTGGCCCTCCAGCGCCATCGCACTTGCGCTGGGAATTGCAGCATTGACTCTTGCGCCAACTCAGGCTGTTCCGACTTGGAAAGTGCAGTGCAACTTCTCCGACAAGCGTTTCACCGAAATCAGTGGGGTGACTCGTTCACAGAGTTTTCCCGGCGTGCTGTACGTGCACAACGACTCCTCAGGTGGGCCCTACATCTACGCGGTTGATGAACGCACATGCAAGACCTTGGCGACCTTGAAGATTGACGACAGCAGGGCGCGCGACTACGAGGCCATAGCGACGGGAAGGGACGCCAAGGGAAGAGCGGTCATCTGGCTTGGAGACCTCGGTGACAATCTCGACTCATGGCCATACGTGGAGCTTCTGAGGATTCGCGAACCATCCGCGTTGAAGTCGCAGACCCTCGCGTCGCGAACCTTGCGAGTGAAGTACCCCGATCGACCGCACAACGCAGAGGCGTTGCTCGCCAATCCGACAAACCTGCAAGTGTGGATTGCCACGAAGCAACTTGCGCATGGCAGTTTGTACTCGTTGCCCAATCCACCAAAGAAAGTGAATACCCTCACCAAAATTCAAATCGAGGATGGGCTCATCACGGACGGTGCCATCTCGCCACAAGGCGATCGGTACGTATTGCGCACCTACTTTGACGCGACCGTGTATTCGGGATTGCCGCCGGGCCGCAAGCAATTGAGCTTCGATCTGCCCGGACAGTTTCAGGGTGAGGCAATCACGTGGACAGCCGATGGCAAGGCACTGCTCATTGCCAGTGAACGAGATGATCGACT
>DNXA01000237.1 GCA_003506065.1 Actinomycetota bacterium | reverse complement strand
GCCTTCTTGACTGCCTTCTTTGCGACTGCCACTGTGCCTCCTGTGTAGTCGGACTCTGCATCCCTAGCAGAGCCCTTCAATGAAAACTCTGACAGAGCATTGCATAAATCTCTAGTACATACACATTCACAACAGCAATAGTTTCGAAACGGCTTTTGCGTTTCTGGCATGATCCAACGTCATGACAACACAATCAACTGCAGTGCAAAGCGATGCACAGCAACAACTCGATGTTTCTCAACTCACTGTCGGAGTGCTTGGTGGCACTGGTGAACAAGGTCGAGGACTTGCGCGCAGACTCGCAATGTCAGGACAGAAAGTGATCATCGGATCTCGCGATGCATCGCGCGCTCAAGGCATTGCAGATGATCTCGGCAATGGAGTTGTTGGACGGTCGAATGAGGATTGTGCGGCGCAATCCGATGTTGTCATCGTTGCTGTGCCCTGGGACGGGCACGCCCAACTCCTACAAGGCTTGGTTGAACAGCTTGCGGGGAAGGTCGTTGTGGACTGTGTGAATCCACTTGGCTTCGACAAGCAGGGTGCCTTTGCTCTGCCGGTGCCGGAGGGGTCAGCGGCGCAGCAGGCGGCTTCGATTCTTGTGCAGAGTCAGGTAGTGGGGGCCTTCCACCACATTTCTGCGGTTCTGCTGCTGGACGCGGATGTGGCAACCATCGACACAGATGTATTGGTGGTGGGTGATGATCGTGCGGCCACCGATCTCGTACAGGCGCTGGCTGCACGCATCTCAGGGATCCGCGGTGTCTATGCCGGTCGCTTGCGCAATTGCGGACAGATCGAGACGTTCACCGCAAATCTGATCTCGATCAATCGTCGATACAAGGCGCACTCAGGAATTCGAGTGACAGAAGTCGACTAGTTGTAGGAGTGCTCTTCTGCGGGGTACTCGCCAGAGCTGACATCGTTGGCCCACGCGCGCACCGCATCTGACATCACTGTGCGCAGATCTGCGTAGCGACGAACAAACTTTGGCGCTGGGTCTGGGGTGAGGCCCAGGAGGTCCTGCCACACGATGACCTGTGCATCGGTACTGGCTCCCGCACCAATGCCGATCGTGGGAATGGTCAGGATCTCGCTCACCTTGGTCGCAAGTGCGCTCGGCACTACTTCAAGCACCAGCCCGGCGGCTCCTGCTGATTCCATCGCCTTGGCGTCGCGAGTGAGCAGTTCACCCTGTTCGCCTCGACCTTGCACGCGGTAGCCACCGAAGAGATTGACCGACTGCGGGGTGAGCCCAAGATGCCCGATCACCGGGATGCCGGCATTAGCAAGCAGTTCGACCTGGGGAAGGACAGCAGCACCGCCCTCGAGCTTGACTGCGTGCGCGCCGCCCTCCTTCATGAATCGTGCTGCTGTCTCCAATGCCTGAGCGGGGGAGGCCTGATACGAGCCGAAGGGCAGGTCGGCAATCACGAGCGCCTTGCTGGTGCCGCGCACCACGGCTTGCACCAACGGCAGGAGATCATCGACTGTCACGGGGAGAGTGGTGCTGTGCCCATACACAACCGAGGCGGCTGAATCGCCAACGAGAATTGCGGGGATGCCAGCGTTCTCAAAAATTCCGGCAGTCAGAGCGTCATATGCGGTGATCATTGCCCAGCGCTCGCTGCGATCGGTTGCAGCTTGCAGGTCGCGCATCGTGAAACGTCGATTGCTGACGCAGCCGTACAGGGTTGAGGACGAGACGTCCATCGGGGGCTCCTATCTCGAGGCTGCGGGCGCAGTCCCCGGACAGGGAAAGCATGACACATGCAGGCTGTTTGGACCATCCCCTACTGTCAGGTTTTTACAGTCAGGAAATGGGGCGCGCCATGGATTCTTGGATGACTTCCGGGGAGGGCCACCCCCGCAGATGGGCAATCCTCGCTGTGCTGGTGGTGAGCCTGCTTGTCGTCGTGCTGGACAACACGATCCTCAACATTGCTCTGCCAACGATCCAAAATGACCTCAATGCCAGCCAGGGCGAACTCGTCTGGGCGATCGACTCGTACATCCTCACCTTTGCTGCGCTGCTCTTCACCATGGGTGTGCTGGGTGACAAATACGGACGAAAGCTCGTCCTGGCCTCTGGCCTGCTTGTCTTCGGTGCCGCTTCGGCCGTCTGCGCGTTCTCGAGCAGTGGCGGGATGCTGATTGGCTGGCGAGCTGTGATGGGGGTCGGTGGAGCCGCCGTGCTTCCCACAACTTTGGCAATCATCACCGTTGTCTTTCCGCCACACGAGCGCGGCAAGGCCATCGGCATGTGGGCAGGTGGGGTTGGGGCCGCAATCGCACTTGGTCCGGTTCTTGGCGGCCTGCTCCTTCAGAACCCACAGTGGTCGGACTGGCTCACAGGAAATGAATGGGGCTCGGTATTCCTCATCAATGTGCCGATTGTGGCCGTGGGCCTGTTCTTCATCTGGCGCATCGTTCCCGAGACAAAGAATCCAGCAGCCGGCAAATTGGATATTCCGGGTCTGCTCATTTCTGCTACGGGAATGTTTCTGCTCATCTACGGAATCGTGCACGCCTCCGAGACCAAGGAGTGGTTGGTGCTCTCGGTCATGGCCCCGATCATCGTCGGAGCCATTGCCCTCGCGGTGTTCACGTATATGGAGGCGCACAGTGATCATGCAAGTTTCGATGTCAGCTTGTTCAAGAACCGCGGATATGCCATCAGTCTTGCGGCGGTCAGTCTGACCTTCTTCGCGATGTCCGGCATCACGTTCAGCCTGCCGTTCTACTTCCAGATCATTCGCGGATTCGACACACTCACCGCCGGGTTGTGCTTTCTCCCATTCGCCGTTGGCCAACTGCTTGCTGCCCCGCGGAGCGGCGGCATGGTGATCCGTTTCGGCTACCGCAAGGTGATGACCACTGGTTTGGTGCTCGTGGTCTTGGCACTGATCGGACTTCTCACCCTTAGAGCCGATACGCCAATCTGGATCGCGCTATCGATCTTCTTCGTATTCGGATTCGGCATGGGCAATGTGATCGCACCGGCGTCAACGCTCATGCAGAACGTGCTTCCACTCACCAAGGTCGGGGCTGGGTCCGCCGTGCAGAACACCGTACGTCAGGTGTTCGGCGCTCTGGGCGTCGCGATTGTCGGCACAGTGTTGGCAACGCGCTACGCCTTGAATCTCGATGCTGTGTTCGCGTCGTCACCTGTGCCAGTGCCTGCGTCCGTGCAGGAAGCGGCCTCAGAGTC
>DNXA01000153.1:2160-5158 GCA_003506065.1 Actinomycetota bacterium | reverse complement strand
CCGTGGGCGGGTGCCTGGCGCAGAAGGACCAGGGCGAGATCCTCCGCAAGGCCCCATGGGTTGACGTCGTGTTTGGCACCCACAATCTCGGGTCACTACCGGTCCTGCTCGAACGGGCTCGCATTGAGCAGGAGTCGCAGGTCGAGATTGCCGAGGCACTCGTGGAGTTCCCGTCCAATCTGCCAACCCGTCGTGAGTCGGCATACGCGGCATGGGTCTCGGTCAGCGTGGGATGCAACAACACCTGCACCTTCTGCATCGTTCCGTCGCTGCGCGGCACTGAGAAGGATCGCCGACCGGGCGAAATCCTCGCTGAGGTGCAGGCGCTCGTGGATCAAGGAGTCATCGAGATCACGCTGCTGGGCCAGAACGTCAATGCCTACGGAGTGGAATTCGGTGATCAACTCGCCTTCGGCAAGCTGCTGCGCTCCTGCGGTTCCATCGAGGGCCTGGAGCGAGTGCGCTTCACATCCCCGCATCCCCGGGATTTCACCGATGATGTGATCGAGGCAATGGCCTCAACGCCGAATGTGATGCCGCAGTTGCACATGCCTCTGCAGTCAGGCTCGGACCAGATCCTAAAGTCGATGCGACGTTCCTATCGACAGGAGCGTTATCTGGGCATCATCGACAAGGTGCGTGCCGCGATGCCCGAGGCAGCCATCACCACCGACATCATCATCGGCTTCCCTGGTGAGACCGAAGAGGATTTCGAGCAGACTCTGCATGTTGTGGAGCAGGCGCGATTCGCAGGTGCCTTCACCTTCCTGTACTCCCAACGCGCTGGCACGCCGGCCGCCACGATGCCGAACCAGATTCCGCGCGAGGTGATGCAGGAGCGCTATCAGCGATTGGTCGCCTTGCAGAACGACATCGCCTGGCAGGAGAACAAGAAGCAGCTGGGTCGCGAGGTTGAAGTGCTGATCGCGCTGGGCGAGGGTCGAAAGGATGCGGAGACCGAGCGAATCTCAGGTCGTGCCGCCGACAACCGGCTCGTCCATGTCCGCCTCGATCCAAGCCTGCCGACCCCGCGTGCCGGTGACATGGTCACCGCAATGGTCACCCACGCTGCCACGCATCATCTGGTGGCCGACCAGATGCTTGCAGTGCGGCGCACGGCCGCAGGTGACGCGGGTGAGTTGCCTGTTTCCTCGCCCGGTGTCTCCCTTGGCATGCCAAGTCTTCGGGTGGGTAGCGCGTGATCATTGGGGCTGTATTCATCCCATCGCCGCCCTTGCTCCTTGCGGATGTCGATGTTGAGGGGCTCCTCGACGACGTGCGCGCTGCGGCACTTGAACTGATCAGTGAATTCCTGCCGGGGGTTCAGCAGATCATCGTGATCGGCTCGGCCGATGAGACGGTCTGGTTTGACCAGGGTGGCATTGGCACCAGTCGCGGACTGGGCGGCACCGCCGACTACGCGATTGGTACCGGAACAGCACCACTGCCATTGTCATTGACGATCGCGGCCTTTGCCCTGCAAGCCGCTGGGGCCGACCAGCCGATCACTGCGCTCAGCGTCAGCAGTGAGACCACCAGCGTTGATCGTGGGCTTCTCGCGCAGGAAGTCATCTCGCGTGCAGCAGACCTGCCAACACTGCTGCTCGTTGTGGGCGATGGGTCGGCAACCCGCACCGAGAAGGCTCCGGGGTACATCCAGCCCGATGCCCTCAACTTCGACTCGGTGGTCAGTGCCGCGCTGGCTGCAGCAGATTTCCAGACCTTGGTCGAGCTCGCCCAGGAGCAGGCTGACCGGCTCTGGTGTCAGGGCTTGCCAGCCTGGCAGGTTGCTGCCCTTGCTGGTCAGCACATGAAGCAGGGCGAGCTCGTGCTGGAGACCGCGCCGTTCGGGGTGAACTACCTCGTTGCTTCGTGGCGACAATGAACACGTGGCGACCATGACAGTGCTGGTCATTGTCGGCCCCACAGCTGTTGGCAAGAGCTCGTTGGCTGTTGCGGTGGCACAGCAATTGGCAAGTCTCGGTGCTCAAGCTGAGATCGTCAGTGCTGATTCCATGCAGGCATACATCGGTATGGACATCGGCACCGCAACGCCGAGTTCGCACGAGCGTGGGGGCATCGTTCACCACCTGCTCGATGTCTGGCCTGTCGAGCATCCACTGACCGTTGTGGATTTTCAGCAAGCGGCTCGAGCGGCGATAGAGGACATCAGCGCGCGCGAGTGCTTGCCGATCGTCGTCGGCGGTTCGGGGCTGTACATCTCGGCGATCCTTGATGACTTGCAGTTTCCGGCGACCGATGCGGATGTCCGGGCCAGGTTCGAGGAGGAATTGCAACGACTTGGGCCGCAAGTCCTGCATGCCCAACTTGCTGAAGTCGACCCGGAAGCAGCCGCTGCGATTCTGCCGACGAACGGGCGTCGCATCGTGCGCGCGCTGGAGGTCGTGGAACTCACAGGCGAGCCGTTCATTGCGCAGTTGCCCGACCCCGTTGAGCTGTATCCGTGCGTGCGGGTCGGACTGCGCATCGAACGAACTGAACTCGATGAGCGCATCGCTCTGCGAGTGCACGAGATGTTCGATGCCGGGTTCGTCGACGAGGTGCGCGCCCTGCCTGGTCTCGCGCAGACATTGACGGCCTCTCGGGCGCTCGGCTACACCCAGGTGCTGGAGTACTTGGCGGGGGATTGCACTGTCGATGAGGCGATCGCCACCACGATTGGCGTCACGAGCAAATTCGCGCGGCGACAACAGCGATGGTTTGCGCGCGATACGCGCATCACCTGGTTGGACTACAAGGACTCCGCGCTTGTGGAGCGCGTCGTTGAACTCTTGGGCGCTGACACCAGGCAGTAGTACTCGGTGCCAAGCACGCGAGTGCCAATCATGCCGGGCATTCGGGTCAATACGGCAAGAGTCCGGATCTGGGCATCGGCCTGATGCTGGGAGGCGTGCGCGCGCAGAGCCGTCCGCTTGATCGGCCAGTACTTGCGGACGTCAATGCGATGAGTGATCTCACTGCTGGGCGTCCAGGCCGA
>DNXA01000153.1:324-2124 GCA_003506065.1 Actinomycetota bacterium | reverse complement strand
GGATGTCCGTAGCCACCGGCCGGGTCATAGCCGACGAGCACGCCTGCTGATTCCTCGTCGAGCACTGCGGCGATGCGCTTGGCGATGGTGAATCGATCGATGGAGGCGAATCCACCGTCGACCTCGCCATTGAGCCCGGAGTCTGCGTAGTCCAAGCAGACTAGGCGATGCACGCCGATGGCCTGGGCTGAGGCCTCCAACTCAGCTGAACGAAGCTCGGCGAGTTCGCTGCCGGCTTCTGAACTCGACAGCCCCGCAGCGCCGTTGGTGGCCACGATGAGCACTACTCGCTGACCCTCGGCAACAGCGCGCGCCATCGTTCCCGCGGTGAGCAGCGCCTCATCATCAGGATGGGCATGCACAAAGACCAGGGTCCGTGCGGGCGGGGGGATTGTCATCAGGCTCCTATCTTGTCGTACGGTCACCAAGTGCGAATTGCCCATGTCAGCGACTGCTACCTGCCTCGAACAGGTGGCATTGAGACGCAGGTGCGGGCCTTGGCGATGCAGCAGGAGATGCGCGGGCAGCAGGTCGAGATCATCACAGCTACCCCCGGGCATCTTGTTCGCTCGGGCACAGAGCAGATCGATGGGATCGCTGTTCACCGGGTGACGGCCCGAATGCCGTTCAGCCTGCCGATTCATCCGCGTACTCGAGCCAATGTGGTGGCCACGCTCAAGGACTCAGCTGTGGATCTTGTCCATGTGCACGTTGGCGTGGTCTCGCCCTTCGCCTGGGGCGCCGTGCGAGCAGCACACCAACTGGGTCTTCCGGTGGTCGTCACCGTGCACGGGGTGTGGGGTCCAATTGCGGCACCGGGCTATCGCCTGAGTGACTCCTTGGCCCACTGGTCGAAGTGGGGAACGCGCATCTCTGCTGTCAGCAATGTGGCGGCCCGCCGAATCGAAGCCGCGGTGCCGGCGCTTGGCAGGGTCGCCGTGCTGCCCAATGGCATCGACCCCCAGCAGTGGGAACTGCCGGTGCGCTCGCGTGATCCGCGGACCCTCAATCTGGTCACTGTCATGCGTCTGGCTCCGCGCAAGCGCACCCTGCCGCTGCTGAAGATCCTGAGGAATGCGCGCTCGCAAGTGGGAGCGTCAGCGCATCTCCATCTGCGCATCGTCGGTGATGGCCCTGAACGAACCCGCGCGGAGGCTTATGCCGGGCAGCATGGCCTTGATGATCTCGTCACCTTCACCGGGCGTCTTGACCACGCGGGCATCCGCGAGATCTTCGGCATGAGCGATGTCTACGTGCAGCCGTCGGTACGCGAATCCTTCGGCATCGCAGCACTGGAGGCGCGCTGCGCGGGGCTGCCTGTCGTTGCTCGCTCGCAGACAGGCACGACGGAGTTCATCCGCGATTACCTCGAGGGCCTGCTTGTTGATTCTGACGCAGATATGGCCAACGCAATCGCGACTCTTGCCACCCACCGGCCGCTGCTTGAGCAGCTGTCGACTTTCAATCGCACCCACACTCCCGATCAGGCCTGGCCAAGCGTGCTGGCACGTGTGGACCATGAGTACGCAATCGCTGCCGCACTAGGCTAGAAGGATGGCTGCGCTAAACGAGATTGCCTTCACCAAAGGTCACGGCACGGCCAATGATTTTGTGATTCTTGCTGATTTGGATGGTCGTCGGGAGCTGTCAGCCGACGATGTTCGGTTCCTGTGCAACCGGCACGAGGGCATTGGTGCCGATGGCGTGCTGCGCATTGTTCGCACCCATCTGGTTCCCGAATTCGCCAACCTCGCACACTCAGCGGAGTTCTTCATGGACTACCGAAATGCCGACGGATCA
>DNXA01000153.1:0-286 GCA_003506065.1 Actinomycetota bacterium | reverse complement strand
GACATGGGGCCTGCCGTTGGCCTGGACTCCGGCACCATTCCGCTGGTAGCGATCAAGGATGAGCTCTGGCCTGCCATTGGCGTGCACATGCCCAATCCGCATGCAGTCACCTTCGTCGATGATCTCGATGAAGTTGGCTCCCTCGAGGTCGCCCCGACGGTGCTGCCGCCGGGCCTGTTTCCCGATGGCGTCAACGTTGAATATGTCGTTGGCCGTGGCGACAACTACCTGGCAATGCGGGTTCACGAGCGTGGTTCGGGGGAGACGATGAGCTGCGGCACCGGCG
>DNXA01000165.1 GCA_003506065.1 Actinomycetota bacterium | reverse complement strand
CTGTCGCTGCACGTCGAGCGCATCCGCCTGCTGACCAAGTCGCTGCGGCCGCTGCCCGAGAAATGGCACGGCCTGACCGATCTGGAGTCGCGCTATCGCCAGCGCTACGTGGATCTCATCGTCAACGACGACGCGCGCCGCGTGTTCCAGATCCGCTCGCGCGCGATCGACGCCATCCGCCAGTTCCTGCAGGGGCGTGGCTTTCTCGAAGTCGAGACCCCGATGATGCAGGCGATACCGGGGGGGGCCGCCGCGCGGCCCTTCGTCACGCACCACAATGCGCTCGACATGCAGCTCTACCTGCGCATCGCGCCGGAGCTCTATCTCAAGCGGCTCGTCGTCGGCGGCATGGAGCGGGTGTTCGAGATCAACAGGAACTTTCGAAATGAAGGCGCTGATTCAACCCACTCGCCGGAGTTTGCGATGCTGGAGTTCTATCAGGCCTATGCGGACTACATCGAAATGGCACACACCACTCGTGCGCTGATTCAGGAAGCCACGTTCGCGGTATTCGGCTCGCATATTGCGACCCATGTCGACGGAACTGAGCTCGATCTGTCCGGCGAATGGCCAATGGTCTCGCTCTACGGGTCTCTTTCAGGTGCTGTCGGCGAGCAGATCACGCCGCAGACCTCGCGAGCACGCCTGGTGGAACTGGCCAAGGCTGTTGAGGTCGAGGTTGGCCCGACCTGGGTGAACGGCAAGATCGTGGAAGAGCTGTTCGAACACCACGTCATCGCCGGTTTCGGTGGTCGTCCGACATTCGTGATCGATTTCCCGGTGGACACCTCACCGTTGACCCGAGACCACCGATCCGAAGAAGGCAAGGTGGAGAAGTGGGATCTCTACATCAACGGCTATGAGCAGGCCACCGGCTACTCGGAGTTGGTTGATCCAGTGATTCAACGGGAGCGATTGCTGGAGCAGGCTGCGCTGGGAGCCCGCGGCGATGTTGAGGCGATGAAGCTCGATGAGGATTTCCTGCGCGCGCTCGAGCATGGCATGCCCCCATCAGGTGGCGTGGGCGTTGGCATTGATCGACTGCTCATGACTCTCACTGGCCTTGGTATCCGTGAGACGATCCTGTTTCCACTCGTCAAGCCCGAACGGGCCTGACCTTCAGGAGGAATCCCGTGCTCGTACGTCCGGCGCATCCGCGAGATGTCCCTGCCATCCGCGAGATGGTCGAGTACTACGCCTCGCGAGGGATCCTGCTGGCCAAGGCCACCGTCACTCTCTATGAGCAGGTGCAGGAGTTCTATGTGGCGCAGGACGGTGATGAGGTCATCGGCTGTGGCGCGCTGCATGTGATGTGGGAGGACTTGGCCGAGGTGCGGACTGTTGCTGTGCGACCGACCACAACTCGATCCGGTGTCGGCTCGGCAATCCTGCAGGCATTGATTGCGCGCGCTCGCGAGTTGGATATCACCAGAATCTTCTGCCTGACCTTTGAGACGCGCTTCTTCGGCAGTCACGGCTTCAAGGAGATTGACGGAGCACCGGTTGACCCGGCGGTCTACCAGCAGTTGCTGCAGTCCTATGACGAAGGCGTGGCCGAAATGCTGGGCCTGGAGCGGGTCAAGCCCAACACCTTGGGCAATCATCGAATGCTCCTGGAGCTGTGAAGCGCCTCGCCGCCCCGCTGCTTGCGGGGCTGCTCTTGGCGCTCCTACCTGTTCCTGCGCATGCTGCAGGGCAGTCACTCGCCGGTGCCGTGATTGCCCTGGATCCGGGGCATCAACTCGGCAACAGCAATCCGAAGTTCAGTTCCCAGATGAAGCAGAAGCGCTTCAACGGCAGGCTTGTGAAGTCGTGCAACACCACTGGCACCGCAACGAACAAGGGCCTGCCAGAGGCCACCTTCACCTGGCAGGTGAGCCAGGAGTTGAAGAAACTGCTGGAAGCGCAAGGCGCGCGCGTTGAACTGACGCGAACGACTAACTCGCGTGATTCCTGGGGACCATGTGTGTGGGATCGGGGAGGCTTCAGCGCGAAGGTCGGTGCTGATCTGTTTGTCAGCATCCACGCAGATGGCGCACCGGCCAAGGGCCGCGGCTTCCACGTGATCGCCCCAGGTCGACTCAAGGGCTGGACGGGTGACATCGCAGCCGGGAGCCGGAATCTGGCCCTCAGCATGATTGACGGCATGCGGCAGGCTGGAGCCAGGCCGACGACGTATCTATCCAGCCCACTGTCGGTGCGAACTGATCAGAGCACGTTGAACTTCAATGCTGTTCCATCAGTGATAGTCGAACTCGGAAACATGCGCAATGCGCGTGAAGCTGCGCAGATGTCCTCTGCATCTGGCGTGCGGCTGTACGCCGAGCAACTCGCCGCAGGCATCAGCCGGTATTGCGCAGTCCAGTCGCGATGCCGTTGATCGTCACTGACAGTGCATGGGTGAGAGCCGGATCTGGTTCAGCACCGCAGGCTCGGTCCCTGCGAACGCGGTCAAGCAAGGTGACTTGCAAGGTGTGCAGCGGCAGCAGGTAGGTGTCGCGAACCGCCAGAGTGCGCTGCAAGGTTGGGTTGCTTCCGAGCAACTCACTGCTGCCTGTGATGGCGAGCACCTCGGCCACGGTTCGGTCGAACTCGCTGCGGATCAACTCGAAGGACTCTCGCAAGTCATGTGAGACGAGTGCATCGACATATGCTGCGGCCACAGTGAGATCGGTCTTGGCGAGTGTCATCTCAACATTGGAGATGAAGTTCCCGAAGAACTCCCAGCCCTGATACATGCTCTGGAGCTCGTCGCCGAAGCCGGCTTCGCGGGCGGCCGCCAGTCCGGATCCGACACCGAACCAGCCCGGCACCACCTGACGCGATTGAGTCCAGCCGAACACCCATGGAATCGCACGCAGCCCGCTGATGCCCGCCGAGGTGTCGGGCCGCCGTGAGGGCCGCGATCCCAAGTGCATGCCGCCGAACTCATCTACAGGGGTTGACGCAGCGAAGTACCTCGGGAGTTGTGGATGCTCGACCAGTGTCCGATACGCGCGCTGTGCAGCAGTCGAAGCCTTGTCCATCACCGCGTCCCATTTGGTGCGCTGTTCAAGTGAGACACGAGGGGCTTGGTGCAGCAGGGTGGCATCCATGACAGCGGCCACCATCTGCTCCAGATTGTCGCGGGCAAGGGTTGGCAGCAGGTACTTGTCGGAGATCACCTCGCCCTGCTCGGTGACCTTGATCTCGCCATCGAGCACTCCCCATGGCTGGGCAAGGATCGCCTGATAGGTCGGTCCTCCTCCGCGACCCACAGTGCCGCCGCGGCCATGGAACAGCCGCAGCGTGATCCCGTGCCGGGCCCGCAGCGGCTCGAAGATCCTCACCAGCTCGGTTTCGGCCCGGTACAGCTCCCAGTTGC
>DNXA01000089.1 GCA_003506065.1 Actinomycetota bacterium | reverse complement strand
ATGGTGTCACGAACGAGGCCAAAGTGACGACTGTGGCAGGTGGTCACAGAGTGAAATTATCCTGTGATCGGGATCACAGCTGACAAGGGGAGAACGATGACTGCAGCATTCAAGCGAGCCCTGGTCGTCACCGCGCACCCCGATGATGTCGATTTCGGAGCCGCCGGCACTGTCGCGAGCCTGGTTGCCGGGGGGACTGCCGTCACCTATTGCGTGGTCACCTCAGGTGATGCTGGCGGTTTTGACCCTGCGGTGCCCCGCTCGGAGATCCCGCGCATCCGCCAGGAGGAGCAGCGCGCTGCCGGAGCAGTCGTCGGCGTGACTGACCTGCGGTTCCTGGGATACATCGACGGCGAACTGACGGTCACCCACGAACTGCGTCGCGACCTAAGCCGGGTCATTCGGCAGGTGCGCCCAGAGCTGATGATCATCCAGTCACCCGAGCGCAATTGGGCCCGCATCCCGGCTTCGCATCCCGATCACCTGGCTACGGGCGAGGCCTCGATGTATGCGATCTATCCCGACGCACGCAATCAGTTCGCCCATGTCTCCCTGTTCAATGACGAGGCGCTGGAGGCATGGACGGTGCCCGAGGTCTGGGTGATGGCCGCGCCGGACCCTGATTTCTTCGTCGACGTCACCGACTTCTTCGACCACAAGATCAACGCATTGAAGGCCCACGTCAGTCAGACCGCCCACCACGAGGATCTGGCCGGCTTCATCCGGGGCTGGCTGACGGCTTCGGCTGCTGCGGCAGGTTTCCCGGAGGGCCGCCTGGCCGAGGCGTTCAAGAGAGTGCTGATTCCTTAGGAGCATTTGCAAGGAGACACTCGCCCGCGGGCGACGGAAATGCCAGACTGCGCGAATGAACACGGACGCAGGCGACATTCAGCATCTCATCGCGCGATACCCAGTCATGTCAGATCTGGGCAAGCCCACCGACGTGGTGCGGCTCTACACCGCTGAAGGGACTCTCGAATTGCCCGACGGCCGCGAGGCCAGAGGTCATGACGCCATCAGAGATCTGATCCGTGGATTCCATGCCGGGATTGCCGAAGATGCGCGCACCGCCCATGTTCGCCATCACGTGACCAGTCACTCTTCGCAAAGTGCTGGGATCGACAAAGCCACCGCCACCACCTACTTCCTGGTCGTCACCAACAGTGGTATCGACCACTGGGGGCAATGGCAGGACTGGCTCAAGCGCACCCTTGACGGGGGCTGGCGCCTGCACAGCCGCAAGGTCGTGGTTGAAGGCGCAGTTGAAGGCTCATGGTTCGCCCACGCCTATCCAGACGCCTGATCAGCTGCCCGCTTCAGATCCAGACGCCTACGTGTGAAGACGATCGACAACACTCGTTCGAACAAAATCCGCCAAGTGAGGATCCACGTCTTCGTGGGGATAGCAACCGTAGTAGTAGTCAACGGCCTCCTGCGTCGAGGCAAATCCTGTATCGGGCCACAGGACGATCAGATCCTCGATGTCCCGCGCGCGGGCAGCAAGCAACTTCATGACGAACAGCGCACGCGCTGGCAGGGCAAGTACTCGCAATCGGTGCCGACTCATGACCGGGGTGCATTCTGATCGAGCGAAAGCTGGGGCAAATGCCTGCGCATTGGCGTTGAGCCAGTCGCTCGCCAGCCCGTGCTGCTGCCCCACGCGCGAGGCCGCGAACTTGACTTCGTCACTGAGCTCTTCGACGGAGTCGACGTCGAGCGAGCGTCGCGTGTTGTGTCGCCAAGCCACAGCTGCGCCACCAGCGATCACCAATTCAATTGGATCGCCTTCGCTTCCCAGTTCATCAGCCAAGGACTCCAAAATCCTTCGCCAACCAACTCCGTCAAACTCCATGAGCGCGCACGTGCCAAAGACTCTCAATGTCGACAACCAGATTGCGCTTGGCAAAGGCGGGAGGGGTGTGCTGCCTCCATCGCGCAACCATTCGCGGCGTGCCGGGGGCGCACCAAGGCTGCGCGAGAGCAGCGACACCGGATGTCCACAACGGGGCTCGACTTGCGGTTCGCTCTGCCAGCGTTTCTGCTAACGACGCGAGAAATGCATCGAAGAACGGCTCGCCAGAAGGCCGCGGACGTTCAGACAAGGCATCCATCGCACGCTCGGGGTTGGCCAGGACGCCATCGCTGAAGTCCCGGATGGCCGCCCAATCGGGTGTCGGCCCGTGCGGACCGGAGTTCCAGCAATTCGAGAGTTCGGAGATTGACATCCGAACCAGCGCATTTGTCATGACACAAAGTCTGACATCACTTCACACGATTGGTGTCCAATGCATGCGCCAGCCGCGATCTGATCCCGCTCAGCTCGAAGCAGTGTTCGACTTCGCGCCGACTCCTTGCACATAGGCCGAGCCAGCACCCTTGGTGACCTTGCCGACAGTGAAACTGCCATCGGCCTGAACCGTGGCCTTGTTGCCCGCAGTGAACTTCCTCTGCTTGCCCTGCTTCCAGAATGAGGTGACGATCTCACCTGGCATGCCGGTGCTCTTGCCCGTGATCACCA
>DNXA01000010.1 GCA_003506065.1 Actinomycetota bacterium | reverse complement strand
GCGAAGGCAAGCAACCCTCAGGGTCACGGCGTCGCCGGCGGCTACAACTGGCGCCGGCAATTCCTGACCATCTGGCTACCTGTCGGATTGCTGCTGTTGGCGCTGTTTGTCATTGCGACCTTCCTGACGACTCAAGCCGCGTTCACGCATCCGGTTGGCTTCCTGATGGGACACAGCACCGCTGAGGACAACGCTAAATGGCTTGACTTCACTTCACAGTTCGCTGCGGGTGGGGGCATCCATCAGCCGGTTCCCATGGGCGGACCCCTTGAATTGATGCTGACCTTCGTCGGCACTGTGATGGGAGCGCTTTCGTACCTGATGCTGGGCGGATACAACCAGGTTGCCGTGGCTGCAAACACTGTTGTGCTCGGCGAGTTCTTCCTCGCGGCGATCATGCCGCTGGCCCTTGCGCCACTCGCTGAAGCGAAATTCGGCAAATCGCGACTTCCCGCACCGTTCATCTGGATCGGCGCATCGGTGCTGACCATCGCAGCACTTGCCTCCATGAACTACGGGCATCTGACCCTGCAGTTCACCCTCCTCATTGTCGGACTTTGGTCGGCCACCTTCCTGGCAGCAAGCTCGATACCGCGGGCTCGCATCATTACGTCGATCGCAGCTGCTGCCTCCATGACCGTCTGGTTGCCGTTGAATGTGGTGGCAATCGTGATTGTTGCTGGTTGGGCCGGGGTGTATGCGAGTCGTCTCGTGCGGCTTGGACGACAGTCCGTTGACTGGCTTGGCGCTGGGCTGCTGGCAATTGTCGTGATCGGTGTCGCTCAGCCGGTCTGGTCGAGCATCTACTACCTCCTCATTGGCACCTCCACTGACAGCGCTTCCGGTTCTGCTGGAACAGGTGCCGGTGGCATCACAACTGCGATTCCCACACGAGTGTCGGCAGGACTTGCTGACTCCACCTTGTTCTCAGCCTCCGGAGGCACCGAGCAGGTCGGACCGGTGCTCCTGCTTCTAGCTGTGGCAGCAGTGTTCTGCGCGGCTTTGTCGCTGTCGCCAATTGCTGGGCCCTTGCGCAGTTCGCTGTATCGGCGCTTTGCACCGATCGGGATCATGACCTTCTTCGCGCTGTCGATCACCGCGTTGGATTTTTGGTACACGGGTTCGGGTCCGCATTACGGATCGATGAAGTTCACCTTTCTGGTGGCGATTTTCGCCCTGGCCACGTGTGTGCCGATCGCATTGCGTTTGATTGACCTTCCACAACTGGCGCAGATGACGGCACCGCGCTGGATCGCAATTGCTGGTGTGGTGGTCTTGCTGATGGTGGACACCTTGCTGCCACGCGCGATCGCACAGGCGCGCCCGCAGCAGTGGTCGCCGGCCATTCCATTCAACAACCCGAGTTCCTACTGGTATCCCGCTGAGGTCAATGGCACCGGCAGTCAAACCATCGCCACCAACCCGGTCGCCTGCGTGTATCTGCCCACCGGTGCCGGTGCCCCGTCTGCGCTCACGCCCGATCGACTCTCTGATGCTCAGCGGGTCTATTCCTGCACGCGCCAGTTGGCTGGACTGGCGGCAAGTGACGCGGGTGCGCAGCCGATCGTCGACTGGTTGCGCAGGGAGTGGTTCACGAACACTCCGGCCTGGAGTGATGTCTATGACTCACTGGCCGCGATGCCTGCCGAGGTGCTGGCCAAGCCGGTGATCCTGCTCGATGCCGGATCCAATGTCATCGGTCTGGACAGCATGGCAGCGTTGCTGCAGCGCTACCCGCGAACTGCCTCGATCACTCCGAAGATCTCTTAGTTAAGGCCGCGCTGATACCGCTCGACTATGTCGAGGTAGACCAATTTCGTGCCGGCAGCCAAGGGTGTGGCGATGAATCGTTCGACTTCAGCACCACCAGTTGGGCGAAGACGCAGATCTAAGGCTTGAGCAGCAGAGCTCGCGTGCGAGCCGAAGGCCACCGGTACCTTGGTGCGCGTGATGTCCTGCATCAGATGAATCAAATAGCCCAGGGAGACAGGCTGTCCGGACGCAATGATCTTCATGCTGCACGTGTGTTCATTACTCAGCAGCGCCTTGCGCATCCAGTACAGGCAGATGCTCGCTGCATCGTCAGTGAAGATGTAGTCGCGCATCGTGTCAAGGGATACAAACATGTTGATTGGCTGCCGTGTCACCGATGCGAGTGCTAGTCGTGAGATGAGCCCCTGAAGTTTGTCGAGGTTCTGGCCTGGGCCGTAGAGATTGGAGAGTCTTCCAACAATGACTGAATAGACATCAGCCAAGGCTGAAATTGACTGCTGCTCTTGAGCGAACTTGAGCTCACCGTAGGCGCTCAGGGGTACCGGCTCGGTGTGCTCATCGAATGGTGGATCCGCTGCCCCAGCGTAGATGCCTCCCGCTGAGGAAGTCAGGAAGAACACCCCGTGGCCTGCCGGCCTATGCTCGCGGATCGCCTCGGTCAGTGCGGTGAGGGAGCGCAACTCAAGTTCGGCTTCGGCGGCACTTGAACTTGTTGATGCGCTGCCCGCTGCCCAGACGATGGCCCAATCTTCGTCCTGAATCTGCTTTGCGAACTCCTGCGCTGTCACCCGCAGCACATGGATAGCGTCGGCCTGGTTATCCCAGGGGATGCTTGGTGCCGAGAAATTCCTTTGACTTGCACGTTTGATCGCGCTGCCCAGCAAGCCGCCGGCGCCGATGGTCCACGTGATCAAGGCTCGCGTGGACCATCGGAGGCCCGTGGATCGAAGGTCGCTGCAGGGTCGCGCACTACGACGTAGAGCGGCTTGCCCAGACTCATGTTGGTTGCAGCACCGACGTACTGCGCCACGACTCCCAGACTCAGCAGGATGGCACCACCAATGACCATCAGGGCGACGAAGGTGCTGGCCCAGCCGGTGACGGTCAACTCACCAAAAATGCGTTGCCACAGCACCCAGATACTGACCAGGCCACCAATCAGCACGAAGAAGATGCCGAGCCAGCTGACGATCGCCAGCGGCTTGGTGCCGCTGGAAATCACGAGACGGCCAAAGTGCGCAAAGAGTCGTCGGTAGTTGTAGTTCTCCGCGTCGCGGCCCTCTTGACGCGACACCACTGTGCAGGTCGTCACATCAGCAACCACCCAACTCAATGCCACATCCAGGTAGACGCCATTGCCGGTGTACGCCGCAACTGAGCGGCCGATCTCGCCTAGCACGAGTCGGTAGCTGTTGAAGTCAGCGAATTCCGAATCTGCCAGCACATTGGTGAACAGCCGCTTGGCAGTCTTGGAGCCGAGGTTTCGCATGGCGCTGTGCGGCGGTGGATTGCTCGGTGCCCCGTAGACCAGTTGCGCGCCCTTGTCGTAGGCCGCGTCGATCAGGTCTGGAATGTACGTCGGATCCTGTTGGCCGTCCTCGTCCATGGTGACGATCCAGTCGCCACCAGATGAAGTCATCCCGGCCAGGGTGGCGGCATGCTGACCAAAATTGCGTGAGAGCCAGATCGGCTTGACCCAGTCGTGCTGTGCGGCCAGCTCCCGAATGACAGCATCGCTACGGCCCGGACCGCGATCCCACACGAGCAGTACTTCGCCAACTCGGAAAGCGCGGCCAGCCTTGGTGCGTTGTTCGGCGATGAGCGATGCAAATTCAGCGATGAGCGTGGGCAGGGTGTCCTCACCGCGGTAGACCGGGATCACCACGCTGATATTTAAGGGCCGCTTTTGCGCACCCTGGATCCCTTGGCTCACCCGTGGAGTGTAGGCGAACGCCATGTTCGCTGGTCGTCTCTGCACTGCGTCAGGCAGATTTGAAACCGCCCTTGAACTTCAGCCAGCTGTAGGCACCTCGACGCAGGGTTGTCTGCAGCCATGCGCCTCGCCGGGCCTTGCGAAGCTCGCTCGCGCTTGGAGCTGGGTTGGCGCTGGCTGCGTACTCATCTTGCCAACGCTGATATTGCGCAAGTTGTTCCTTGGCTAAGCGAGTGGACCAGGAGCTCGTGCTCACTCGAAATGCACCGAGGGATTCCATTCGTACCACGACATCTCCAGTGGGCGCGACCCGTTGGTAGCAGTCAAGGTCGAGCACCAGGGGATTGGCATCACTCCACGGCATGGCGTTCAGGAGTGGCTCGCGTCGAAACAGAACGGCCAAGGGTTCACCGATGACATTGGTGCCCTGTAAGAAGGCAGTGCGAATGACGTCAGTGCCAGATTGCCGACCAGCCCGGAGGCCGGCACAGCCACGCCTGGCATACAGCAGCTTGCCCTTGGCATCGACGATGTCTCGCTGTGCAATGGCCATGACGGCTGACGGCTGTGCAGTGAGGTCGTCAACCTGCTTTTGGATTGCGTCGGGATGCAGAAGATCGTCCTGGCACACCAATTTGATGAATTCGCCGCTTCCCGCCTGAGTGACACGGGTCCAGTTCTCGCCTGCTGAGGGTTTTCCACTCTGCTCAATGACGCGCACTCGTGGGTCCGAAAGGGACTTGAGATAGGTCAAGGACCCGTCGCTGCCGCCGCCTTCACTGAACACGATCTCCAGCTCTGTATAGGTCTGGCTCAGCAGGGAATCGGTGAGCGCCTGCAGATGCGGCATCCCGTCAAAGACGGGAACGACAACTGAGACGAGAGGTGGCACGCAGTTAGTATCGCGGTTCATGAGCCGGTCTACGTGGATCAGGGTGACCTGGCTGCTTGCGGGCCTGGTATTTGCACTGAATGTGATCGCCATGGTTCAAGTCCTGCGGACCGCCTCGGACTCAACAAGCACATCCGCCGCCAACTACGTGCCGACGGCGCTGACCAGCCTCGCTGTGTTTGTGGCGGTATTCGGAGTTGCGGCACTCATTCATCGATTCGATCTTGAGGTCAGCAAGGCTTTCGCATGGCTGGTGGGCGCAGTCTCACTTGGCTTTGCACTTGTGCCGTGGCTGATCCTGAGTTTCGGGAATCCAGATACCGCTGCTCTGCTGTACCGAGGTCTCCGCATTCCGCAGGGCATCGAGCGCTTTTGGGATCTCGCGCTTGTCTTGCGCAGTATCGACTGCAGCGCGGTGGGCGTCGATGTCTTTGCCGAACACAATGGCTGCTTGCCAGATCCGGCGATTTACGGCCCCGGAATGCTCTGGCTGCAACATGTGCCGTTCGGGATCTTCTCGTTCACCCACGTGCTCGTTCTTGGCGTGGCGATGATGGTCATCTCCTCGCTAGCTCTTGCGTGGCTGGCCCGTCAGTCGCGTGGGATCGGCCAGATCGTTCTGCTGGTCTCGGCTCTGGGAGCTCCCTGGCTGCTGCTGCTTGAGCGAGGCAATGTGGATGCGATCCTCATCTGGGTTGCTGTTGTCGCTGTGATCATCGTTCGACGATGGCCTTCGTTGATCTCTTGGTCTGTGGTTGCTGTTCTCATCTGGCTCATGGGCACGTGGAAGTACTACCCATTCGCGATGGGGCTCCTCCTGCTGCCGCTGTTATGGATTCGACGTGGCTGGATTGTGTTGGCTGGGTGGGCGGTGGCTTCGGGTGGCTTCGTCCAGCTGACGTGGACGAACTTCAAGTTCAGCATGCAGTCGAATTCAAATATGACTGACGTTGGTGACTTCGTGGTGCTCGGCAGAGTGCCAGTTGTGGCGCGCATGCTGCATTCGGAGTTTCCAACTCACGGAGTTCAGGCAGGTGATGCGCTGATTCTGCTGCTCGCAATTGCCGCTTTGGCTTGGGGAGTTGTCATCGGTGTTGGCTTGGCTCGCAGGTCAATGGGATCCCATACGTACACCTCAATGCTTGCTGCTGCAGGCAGTGCGATATTTCTGGCAAGCGTGCTTGTTGGTGGATTTGGCTGGGCGTACAAGGCCGCGTTCCTACTGCTCTGTGTGCCATTGCTCTCGACCTTGGTACACAAGATCGGGCGATCGTATGTATTTGCGGGCATAGCGATGCTGACGCTGGTTGCCGTCTGTTCGATCGTGGTCTGGAATACCCTGCTTGCAAGTCTGGCCGGTATAACCGCGGGCGCATTCGCACTTGGGTTGAGCCTGTTGTTGCTGCTCTGGCCCAGAGATCCTGCTGAGGCAACTGTAAAGTAACCTCCACTTATGAGCCCGGAGAGTTCGCGCTCGCGGAATCTGGAGATCTCGGCGGCTGTTCTCATCGCGTTCATCGCGGCTGCGATTTCATTGGGCCGGCTCCTGTGGCGCAATCCGGAGGCGCTGACACAGGTGCTCTGGGCAGAGGACGGCCTGTTCCCGCTGTGTGTTGAGAAGGCTGGGTATCTCAGTTGCCTTTTCGATCCCTTTGCTGGGTATTCGATCTTTCTACCGCGCGCGCTTGCCGGAATCACTGCGATCTTCCCGCCATCGCAGTGGGCCTTGGCAGCGAATCTGATCGCCAGCGTTCTGGCTGGCGTTGCCTGTGCTTGGGCTTGGTGGTGGTTGCGCCGATTCGGGCTCGGGATTGTCACGAGCGCCGTTGGTGCATTGCTGCTGGTACTCGCACCGATTGTTGGACTCGAAGCACTCAATGTGGTGGCTAGCGCGTACATGCCGCTGCTGTTCGTGGGAACCATTGCTCTCGCCTTCCCGTTGAAGCCATACCCGGCCAAGAGCGTTTCGGTCCTCCTGCTGCTTGCTGGTCTGACGATTCCTTCAGCCGCTGTGCTGTTGTTCGTCCTGGCATTCCAAGTGTTGGTGGGTGCTATTCGCAAACGGGCAGCCCTATGGCTCTTCGGTGGCTTGCTGATCGGACTGATCGTGCAGGCCACGGTGGCGCTTACCTCTGATGTACCCCGACCAGTGAGCCTGGGTTGGGAGTCGCTTCGGACCTGGGTTGAACTCATTCCTACGGCAGCACTCAGCTTCTGGCCCGGCCTGAATCTGGGCGAGGTAACGGTCTTCACCAACTACGTCTCAACCCCCGCTGCATGGACAGCTTGGGTTCTGGTTACGGCGATACTGGTGTGCGGCCTCTGGCTGATTGTCTTCAGAAGGGATCGCTTGCGGGGAGCTGGGATCTTGCTCCTCGTCGGAGTGGTTGTTGGGGCAATGCCCAGCGTGATTGGCTACACGAACAATCGTTACTTCGTGGTGCCGTGCATTCTGTGGGCACTTGCCGTGCTGGTGTGTCTGGATCCAGTTGTCGCCAGGCTTCGGCCGCTGCTTCTCGTGCTCATTGGTGGGCTCGTGCTCATCATCTGGTGGCCATCACTTCCGGCGAGTGTGTGGCGCACGACCGCCGCTCCGCCTTGGCAGGGGGAGGTTACCCGTCTCGCCGTCCATTGCATCTCTGATCCGACGTTGACCGAACGCCCCGTCTTCACCCCGTTCTGGCCACCCAATTGGGGTGACGGCTTGCAGGAGCCCTCGCACCCAAATCTGCCCTGCACGATCGGCAAGGACTGGCATTAGCGAGGTGTGACCTGCCAGAGCAGCAGGGTCTGCGGACCGGAGGCCGATTCATAGGCGCGGGCACCAACCATGGTGACGCGATTGTCGCTGGGGAAGTTCCAGTCCTCAAAGCAGGCTGAGTCCGTTACGGCCCACCGCACATTGGCATTCTGCAGTGCTTCCGGGTTCTCCGGATGTCGGCCAAGTAGATCGCGGAAGGTCTTGAAGCTCTCAACGTCAGCAGGCCAAGCCAGCCCGAGGTTGTAGTAGGCGATTGGCTTCTTCGTCACCAGTTTTGCGACCTGGGGATCGATGCACCGACTGCTCATGATGATCCCGTTTGTCCCACTGGTGAGTGCAGCAAGAGCGTGCGCCCGCTCTCCGTCGAGTTCGATCACTCCCTGGGCGTGGGCAAACTGCCAGAATCCTCGGAAGTCCGGTAGGCCAAGCGCCCAGATGATCAGCGTCAGCCCGCCAGCAATGGCAAAAACCACTCGATGCTCCCTGCTCCAGGCGCGCAGGCGGGTCAGACTCCACGCGAGCGGGATCATCAGCAGCAGGGAACTGAGGATCGCGAATTGCACCCACGATCGGTATGGCTCCTGGTTGAAGCCCCAAAGATCATTTGCAGGCATGATCACAAAGCCCAGACCAAGGGCGATCGTCAATGCGCTCAAGGTCGCCTGTCGGCTGCGCCAAAGGCCCAGCGAAACAGTGATGAACAGCAGGATCCAGGCAGTGGAGGCCACAAGAGTTGCTGGTTCCAGAATTCCCAAGCCCTCGCTGGATGCCTCGCGATAGGTGAGAAAGGGATCCTTGTCGAGCATGCCCAGTGCAGTGCGAATGACTTCAGGGCTCGCGGCAATGGCCATGATGATCAGTGCCGGTATCGCCACCCTCTTGGCCCGCCAGCCGGCCGGAATCAGCACCGGTGACATCGCCGCCAGGAGCAGCACGAGGAGTGGCAGTGGTCCAGTCACTGAGGCGATCGCCTGGCCGAAGACAAGGACGAGCACCCCAAGCGCGATGGTCAGATACGCGCGCGTGTGTGATGGATGTCGAGTCAGATCGCGAGCAGTGACGAAGATGGCGATCACCAAGGTGATCGAGAAGAAGGTGTACGTGTGGATATTCGCGAGCAATCCGACCAGCAGGGCAGCTGAAAGCAGTTCAAGTCGCGGTGTCGTGTG
>DNXA01000230.1:9763-12438 GCA_003506065.1 Actinomycetota bacterium | reverse complement strand
TCCAAGTCGGAGCGGTTCTTGAGCGCTTGGGCATCGGCGAACTGGCGGAGCGCCACATCAGAGAACTCTCCGGCGGCCAACAGCAGCGAATGTTCCTGGCTCGCGCGCTGCTTCGTCAGCCACAGATCATGCTGCTTGATGAGCCGACGAGTGGAGTCGATGTCTCCACCAGACATGACGTGCTGCATCTCCTGGCGGACCTTCATGAGGAGGGAGTCGCGATCGTGCTCACTACCCATGACCTGAACGGAATCGCGGCGCACCTGCCGCACCTGGTCTGTGTGAACTCACGCATCATCGCCTCGGGCGCACCCAACGACGTCATGACTCCCGATGTCCTTGAACAGACATTCGGAGCCCGCATGGAAGTCCTTGAGCACCTTGGAATGCGCATCGTTGTCGAGCAGGGTCCACACACCAGCGCTCTTGGGGGGTTGATCTAATTGGAAACCCTCCTGGAACCGCTGCAATACGCCTTCTTCCAAAAGGGGCTTCTCGTCGCCGCGCTCTCTGGTGCGCTCCTCGGCTTCATCGGGGTCTACATCGTGCTGCGGGGAATGAGCTATATCGGCCACGGACTCTCACATTCGATCTTTGGTGGATTTGCGGCCGCGCAATTGTTCGCAGCGAACTTCTACATTCTCGGAGCAGGTCTGTGGGGCATCGCCTCAGCCCTTGCCATCACTGCCGTCACCAAGCGCAGCCGTCTCGGAGCTGATGCAGCGATCGGTGTGATCACTACTGCGTCCTTTGCGCTTGGCGTGGCCCTCTTCGCGAAATTTGGCACGAGCGGACCCTCATTCGAGAACGCACTCTTTGGCAGCATTCTGGGCATCAGCCCTCAGCAGATCTACGGCCTGATCGCTGTGTGCGTGCTGACAGGCGCGTTCGTCTTCCTTCGGTACCGCGCTCTGCTGTTCAGCACCTTCGATCCTGATGTCGCCGCCGTATCTGGCGTGAACGTCTCCCGTATTGAGGCGATGCTCATGATCGTGCTATCACTCGCGATTCTTGCCACGCTCACCATCATCGGTGTCACATTGGTCGCAGCCATGCTTGTCATCCCTGCTGTCATCGCACGCATGCTCACTGACTCATTCGGTCGCATGCTGATCTACAGCACGGTGATCGGACTGGTGTGCGGACTCGTAGGCATGTACCTCAGCTATTACGCAGGAGTGCCCTCAGGCACGATGATCGTGCTCGTCGGGGCTGCCCTGTTCCTCATCGTCTTGGCATTCACCGGCGCCCGCGGATTGCGCCGATCGGCAGGACTGGACGCCCACACCGATGCCAGCGCGCTGGCTCCTGTCGTGCGCTGATCTCTGACTTCCCCACTAACAGCCGAGAGCGGAATACAGTTCAACCATGGCTCTGGAACCCAAGGACACTGCTCCCGCATTCGCACTCAAGGACGACAAGGGCGACACCGTCCGTCTCTCGCAGTTCAAGGGCAAGCGCGTGGTGCTGTATTTCTACCCGGCAGCGATGACTCCTGGCTGCACCAAGCAGGCATGCGACTTCACCGACAACCTCAAGATCTTCGACAAGAGCGACTACGTCGTCATCGGGATCTCACCAGACAAGCCCGAGAAGCTGGCGAAGTTTCGTGAGCGTGATGACCTCACGATCATCTTGCTGTCAGATCCTGACAAGGAAGTCCTCACGAAGTACGGGGCCTTCGGCGAGAAGAAGCTCTACGGGAAGACTGTGGTTGGCGTCATTCGATCGACGTTCATCATCAGCCCCACCGGCAAGATCGAGCACGCCTTGTACAACGTGAAGGCCACTGGTCACGTGGCCAAGCTGATGCGCGATCTGCAGCTGAGCTAGCTGTCAGACGCTCGAATTATCTTCGAGCATGGGATCCGTTCGGCGATACGACGACGACGCGTTGATCGCTGCTGTTCTGAGTTCAACATCGATTGCTGGTGTGCTTCGACAACTCGGCATCCGACAAGCAGGAGGCTCGCACCACCATGTGAGCAACAGGATCAAGCGGCTCGAGATCGATACTTCGCATTTCACAGGTCAAGCTCACAATCGAGGCACCCATCGACCGCGGCTGAAGCCCTATGAAGTTCTGGTCTTGCTCCCAGCAAATGCACCACGCCGCAAGACGTATCTCCTTAGGCGTGCATTGATTGAGCTAGGTATCCCTCTCGTATGCGCGGGATGCTCCACCGGTGCTGAATGGAACGGACACCCGCTCACTCTCGAAATCGACCACCTCAACGGCAGCGCCTTTGACTGCCGAAGGGAGAACTTGCGTTTCCTATGTCCGAACTGCCATTCGCAAACACCCAACTATTGCCGACAGATAGCTAACCGCTCCACCTCCGACCAGAATCGCGATTCGGGGCAGATCTAGACTTCCCTTCCACGCGGAAGTGGTGGAATGGCAGACACGCGGCGCTTAGGACGCCGTGCTCTAGGGCGTGCGGGTTCAAGTCCCGCCTTCCGCACTCAGAGTTTGCTCAGCCTCGCGCTGCTGCAGGCAGGAGTTCCAGCAGCACTGGGGCAATCGCTCTCAATGCTCGCCCACGATGGCTGATCGCATCCTTCTGCTCATCACTCATCTCGGCGGTCGTGATCTCATATCCAGTCGGGACGAAGATCGGGTCATAGCCGAAGCCATTTGATCCTCGAGGCGAACCGATGAGCGTGCCTTCAAC
>DNXA01000230.1:0-9684 GCA_003506065.1 Actinomycetota bacterium | reverse complement strand
AACGAGGTTCCCGTCTCTTCCACATCTGGCAAATCGGGGAACTCATCGGTGCCGACGAGCTCGATGTCAAGGCCCAGCTCAGTCAGGATGCGGCGCATCTCGACGATCTTGTGCTTGTTTCTACTGGCGAGCACCAACCGAACGGTCACGCGCGGCCTACAAGCTCGTCGCAAGCGCAGAGTGCTGCATCACAGTGAGATCTCTGCATCCGTTGGTTGCAAGAGTGAGGAGTTCATCGAGAAGTGCGCGATCGAAGGGCACTCCTTCGGCAGTTCCCTGCACCTCCACGAATCGACCGTCACCTGTCATCACAACGTTCATGTCAGTCTCAGCTCGCACGTCATCGTCATAGTGAAGGTCCAAACGTGGCACGCCATCAATGATGCCCACACTGACTGCAGCAACCGAGTCGGTCATCGGGTCGGACTTGAGGTGACCACGTTCGATCCCCCAGTTGATGGAGTCGATCAGTGCAACATATGCGCCGGTGATCGCTGCGGTTCGCGTGCCTCCATCGGCCTGCAGCACATCACAGTCAATGAGGATCGTGTTCTCGCCGAGCTTGGACATGTCGACAACAGCACGCATGCTGCGTCCGATCAGCCGGGAGATCTCCTGGGTGCGTCCTCCGAGCTTGCCCTTGACTGACTCACGGTCATTGCGCTCATTGGTTGCTCGCGGCAGCATCGCGTACTCCGCTGTCACCCAGCCCTGACCACTGCCCTTGAGCCAGCGAGGCACACCCGGTGAGAAGGAAGCGGTGCACAGCACGCGGGTACGGCCAAAGGAGATGAGGGTTGAGCCCTCGGCCTGCTCCAACCAGCCACGCTCAAATGAAATGGGTCGGAGCTGATCGTCGGCACGGCCGTCAGAGCGGGGGGTCACAGAAGTCATGAGACGGAACTCTATGCCTCCCCGTCAGGGCAGATTCCCAGCTAGCCGAAGTGTCCGACTGAGCCAATCTCGGGCCCGAGGAAACGCCTGCCCAGACGTTCGAAGGCGGCCGGATCTCCGGTCGCCAAGAATCTGTGCACCGGCTCCTCCAGATCTGGATCGCGTAAGAGGTCGTGGGCGACCAGGGTGCGATACACATCCTTTGCTGTCTCTTCTGCGCTCGACACCAAGGTGACCGATTCGCCCATCACGTACGACAGGACACCCGTTAGCAGCGGATAGTGCGTGCAGCCCAGAACAAGTGTGTCGACTTCGGCTTCGTGCAAAGGTTCGAGATAGGCATGTGCGACCTCGAGCAGATGCGCACCCGAGGTCACTCCGGCCTCGACGAATGCCACGAACTCAGGGCAGGCCGCTGAAACGATCTGCAGTTGCGGCGCAGCAGAGAACGCATCGTCATAGGCACGTGAATTGATCGTCATCTCCGTACCGATCACGCCGATACGCCCATTGCGTGTGGCTGCCGCTGCCCGGCGCACGGCAGGATGCACGACCTCCACAACAGGAACCTCGTAGCGTTCGCGAGCATCACGAAGAGTTGCCGCACTTGCTGAGTTGCATGCGATCACGAGCAGTTTGACGCCATCGTCAACCAGGCGATCCATGATCTCCAGCGCGAATTGGCGAACCTCCGCGATGGGTCGAGGTCCATATGGCCCCCGCTCCGTGTCACCGACATACAGAATCGGTTCATGGGGCAATTGATCGAGGATCGCGCGAGCGACCGTGAGGCCCCCGACTCCTGAGTCGACGATGCCAATAGGAGCGTCAGCCATAACCTGACAAGACTACGGCCAAGTTCCGAGCAAACCGCGAAGTGATGCCTAGGCTGAGCCAATCACGTGCTCAGGACTGTTCAGTCGAGCACCTTCACAAAGGGAATACATGTCCGCACCTGCCACTGTCCGCCGTCCGATAGGCGTGTTGATTGTTGCTGTTCTGACCGTCATCGCTGGTCTTTGGAACCTGACCATCGGCTTCATCGCGCTCATCTCCAGCTTCGGCGACAACCCCACGATGGACGATGTCTATGGCGTCACGCACACCATCCCGACTTTCACGCTGATCATGTACGGGGCGATGTCGATCTTCCTGGGTCTGATCTACTTCTGGCTCACCAAGATGACCCTGATCGGCTCGGCAACAGCGCACACGATCATCAGCATGTTCATGGTGATCAACATTGTCTTTGGATTCTTCCGGCTGCCATACGGCTGGTTTGCCATCTTCATCAGCCTCGTCATCCTGCTGATGGTCAACACCAAGTCAGCCACCGCTTGGTTCAAGCAGAACCCCTGACGCGAACTCAGACGGACTCTTCATCCCTTGGATGGAGAGTCCGTTCGCGTTAAGCCCAGAGTTGGCCTTCGATGGCTGCTTCGGCCTCGTCCAAGGTGCCCTCATAGGCACCGGTCGACAGGTACTTCCAGCCACCATCACACACGATGAAGGCAATATCGGCCACTTGCCCAGCCTGCTCGACCTTGGCGGCCACCCCCAACGCAGCATGCAGGATCGCACCGGTCGAGATGCCGGCGAAGATGCCCTCTACCTCAAGCAACTCTCGAGTTCGGCGCAGGGCATCCATGGGGCCCACAGAGAATCGGCTCGTCAGCACCGAGGCGTCGTAGAGCTCGGGAATGAAACCCTCTTCGAGATTGCGAAGTCCATAGACCAGCTCCCCGTAGCGAGGTTCAGCCGCAATGATCTGCACGTCGGGCTTCTTCTCGCGGAAGAAGCGACCTACTCCCATCAAGGTTCCCGTGGTGCCGAGTCCGGCAACGAAGTGCGTAATGGTCGGAAGGTCGTCGAGCAGCTCAGGGCCGGTTGTATCAAAGTGGGCCTGCGCATTGGCCTCGTTGCCGTATTGGTACAGCATCACCCAATCCGGGTTCTGTGCAGCGAGGCCCTTGGCAACGCGCACCGCCTCGTTTGATCCACCCGCTGCAGGCGAGGTGATGATCTCGGCACCCCACATCGTGAGCAACTGCGTGCGCTCAATTGAGGTGTTCTCCGGCATGACGCAGATGAGCTTGTAGCCATGCTGCTTTGCCACCATCGCCAATGAGATGCCGGTGTTGCCGGACGTGGGCTCCAGCAGGGTCATGCCCGGCTTGATTCGACCCTCGGCTTCAGCCTGACGGATCATGGCAAGCGCCGCCCGATCCTTGACCGATCCTGTGGGATTGCGATCCTCCAACTTGGCCCACAGGCGCACTGAAGGAGACGGGGAAAGCCGCGGCAACCCCACCAGCGGGGTGTGGCCTACCGAATCAAGAAGGGAATCGAATCTCAAGGTCGTGAGGTTTCAGCCGCCAGCCACAGCCGGCAGGATCGTGATGGCATCGCGTTCAGTCACTGCGGTATCCAGTCCATCGAGAAATCGGACATCCTCGTCATTGAGGTACACATTCACGAAGCGGCGCAGGCCGCTGGAATCGAGCAGGCGACCGCCGATTCCAGGGTAGTTCGCGTCGAGGTTGGCGATGATTGCCTGAAGAGTCGGGCCTTCAGCGGTCACGGCCTTCTCGCCACCCGTGAACTCACGAAGGATCGTCGGTACCCGTACTTCGGTGGCCACTGGTTCTCCTCAGCGAAAGACAATAGTTTTCCGTTCAACCACAGAGTATGGCTGGCTATTCCAGCTGACTACCTGAGATTTGTCAGCTGCCAAGGTTTTGCAGATCGTGAATTTCGATCGGTTCCTCGGAAACCTCACCATTCACGATCCGATATGAGCGCAGTTCGTAGGGGCCATCGGCATTTCCGGTCTCGCGCGTGGAGACCAGCACATAGTGAGCCCCAGGCTCTGAGGCCAGCGCAATGTCTGTGCGGGATGGATACGCCTCGGTGGCCGTGTGGGAGTGGTAGACGACGACTGGCTCCTCGTCGTTTGCCTGCATGTCCTTGTAGAGCCGAAAGAGATCGCCGGAGTCAAACTCATAGAAGGTGGGCGATCGGGCTGCATTGACCATGGGGATGAAGCGCTCCGGGCGATCCGAACCCTCTGGTCCAGCGATGACGCCACATGCCTCATCAGGGTGATCGGTTCGCGCATGCTCGACGATGCGGTCGACTAGATCCTGGCGAATTCTCAGCACGACACCGACCTTACGGGAGCATGATTTGGACGAGGGAATCCTGCAGGTACGTCAACCAGTCGTACACGCCAACCATCGCCAAGCGCGGATCATCCTCTGGAAGCTCAGCAACCTCTTCATGAAAGTCGTCATCAATCCCGATGCGCTCGCCAAGCGCCAACCGCACATCATTCATGAATCCCAGCCAACTGGGTCCCAGCGAGAGCGGAAGCAGAACCTTCTCCCCCGATCGCTCCAGGCCATCGCGGACGGTCTGTGCGTGCTTCAGTTTGGTTTGGCGCAGATCACGTTCGGTGAACCGGCGAAAATCTGATGAGGCCGCCGGATCTTCGGTGTAGGCCTCGGGAAACAGCCGAAGGAGCACGGGGTCCTCCGGCGTCCAGGCTTGTTCGTCGATTCCCACAGCCACGGCGAGCGGATCAGCGTCTGGATCTGTGTCTTCCGGTGACACCAGTTCGATGATCTGCTCACACAGGGAGAGCATGAGCATTCGCTCGACCGGCTCGAGCCGCAAGAGCACCCGCCCATTGGGTTCCAGAACAAATCCGCCGGACACTAATCGTCCTTCTGAAGCGTGGCCCACAGCCCGTAGCCATGCATTGCCGTCACATCACGTTCCATTGATTCACGAGTGCCGTTGGATACCACGGCGCGTCCGCGCTCATGGACATCGAGCATCAGCTTCTCTGCTTTCTCACGGTCATAGTGAAAGTAGGTCATGAATACATACGTCACATACGACATGAGATTGACCGGATCGTTCCAAACAATGGTGATCCATGGGCGGTCGGGCTCAGCCTGTGCTGCGGTCTGCTCCACCTCGGCCGGTGCGATGGACATGCGGCAAGTCTTGCGTACGGCCGAATCGGGAGAACATGCAGTCTTACTTGACGCTCACAAAGAAGGGTTGCGAAACTCCCGCGCTCAGCTGCCCGGCAGCAGTGGCACTCGCGCGATACGTGTGTTCGCCCTTCTGCTTTGGAGAAGTGAACGTGACTCGTGCAACACCTGCGGCGTTGGTTGTCGTCTTGCCCACGCGGAGCCATGCAGTACCCCGCTGCTCTTGAATGACGACTCGCTGTCCGGCCTGGGCAGGCAGCGCCACCACACGCACAATGATCTTGGCCTTGGGATTCACTTGGGCCTTCTTGGGATGTGCTCGAACCCAGCTCGCAACCTCGATGCGCGTCGGATCACTGGCTTGCTCTCCTCGGCCGGCGGAACCCGGCACGAATACACGCCAGCTGCCTGAAGCGGTGAAGGTCGGCGTGAAGGCAACCGTGCCATCGGCCGCGAGTGGCGCCGTAGCAATCTGCGCCCACGCGCCCTTGCTCCCAGCCTGGAATTGCAGGGCGGCGTCAACACCGGTCACGGGAGCCCCTGCAGAGGTGGCTGTGGCACTGATGGGTGCGGAACTGTTGAAGTCTGCGCGCGCCGGGGCCACCATGACAACTGCCGTAGCGGCCGGAGCCAACTGCTGTGCGTAGGAGCGCAGGAGTGGCCACATTGCCGGGTTGTCGCCGCCGATCGTCCAGAAGGCGGAGGCCGCAAGCCCAAGTTGACCGACCAGTTGCGTGCGAACCAGAGCAGCCTGCGGGCCAACCCACCACATGACTCGCCTCGCAGTACACGTTTGCGAGGTACCACTGCCGTCCGTCCAGGTCACCGGCTTGTCGTATTCGATCCAGTTCTCAGCAGATGCCTGATCCCACTGCACATCGGCATCTGTCTTGCCCAAGGAGGTGAGCAATGCGGGGATGGCTGCTGCAGTGGTGGAGGCCATCGAAGTCAGCGAGTTGTAGGCCGTCTTGGCGCTGCCCGAACTGCTCGCTTTCGGGCAGATCCCCGAAAGCTGGAAAGTGCTGCCGGTCTTCTTGGTCCACGCCCGACCGTACGCCGGCACGCCTACCACGAGCTTGTTCGCAGGAGCCTGAGTCGTGGCGTACTGCATCGTGGTTGAAACCCAGTTGATTGGTGCAATCGGACCTGGTGCGTTGTAGTGGAAGTCGTAAGTCATGATGCGAATGCGATCAGCCGCCGCAGCGATGCCCCCGATGTTGTAGACCCAATAGCCATTGGTGCCGCCGCAGGCATTCGTCGTCGAGCATGGGCCGGGAATCGTCACAGCCAGCTGCTTGCCCTGAGCATGCAGAGCCGCGCTGAGTTCGATGACGAATGCTGTCCAGTTCGGCTGCGTCGTCGCCCACGTTGTTCGCCCGTCTGCGAATGCGAACTGCTCGTAGTCGAGGTCGATTCCATCAAATCCACGAGATGTCACCAGGTTCACGATGTCGGCGACATGCTGTGCTCGTTTGGCTGGGTCAGCAAGAGTCGCGGCCATGCGGCCTTTGCCTGCGCCATCGGCAATGCTTGGAAGGATCGACAACCCAGCTCCCCGCAACTGCGAGATGGCCCACGCTGAGTTGGCTTCGGCCTGGCCGAAGTTGGGATTGAAGACCACCTTGACGCCTGCAGTGCCCCCAGCGACAGCTGAGAACCAGAAAGGTGAGACATCCGTCAAGATGTCGGCATTGGCCACCGCATTGGTCACCCCTTGAGGCGCGGACGGACTTGTCATCCAGTACGGCATCCAGCCGGTCACGATCTTGGGACTGCCTTGGGCCTGCGCAGCAGGCATTGCCAGGCCAGTGGCCAGCATCACGCATGCCACGATGGCCACGCGGGCGATTGCTACCACTCGTTGCACAGCAGGACTCCAATGTCGATATCGGCGAGACACCATTGTGCGTCATGGCTTGCCGGGAGCCGAATAGTCAGGATTGCCTCGTCGTGTCGCATGATGGTCGCATGCAGAGCGATTCACGGATCTGGTCAGTTCGCAGTTGCCTCATAGCAACTGCAGTTCTGCTCATGGCCACATCGGCGATCAGCACACCGTATGCAGCAGATGCAGTGCCCATGGACGCGCAACAGCAGAACGAATCACAAATCAACAACCGGATTTCGCAACGATTGCATAACAAAGCCCTCGGCAGCGAGGTTGCAGTCGTTGTTATGGATGCTGCGACTCAGAGAATTGTGTCTTCGCGAAAGTCAGATCTGCCAATGCTGCCGGCTTCAAACATGAAGATCGTGACAGCAATCAACGCGCTCTCGACTATCGCCCCTACTCAAGTCTTCACCACCTCGGTGTTCAGTGGCACTCAACCAGGTCACATCGTTCTCCAGGGCGGAGGCGATCCGCTTCTGACAGCTCGCAATCTGCGCACCCTGGCTGAACAGACTGCAGCCTTGATTGATCACGCGCAGCCGCTCACCGTCGACACTGACATCAACCTTCTTCCCAAGCCCAGCAATGCTCCTGGGTGGACGAATGGTTATGTGCCATCAGTGGTCACGCCAGTCAGCGCGCTGGCCAAACTTGGCGACTACAGCCGAACTCCAGTCGCGCATGCACGCAATACGTTCATCGAAGGCCTTCGTGCGCAGGGTCTGACCGTGAATGTTGGTGGCGAGGTCGACGTTGCAGTCGGCACCGTTGCGCTGACATCGATCAGCCCCCACACGCTCACTGACGCTGTCCATCTGATGCTGTTGGACTCAGAGAACAATGTTGCGGAGTTGCTCTACCGCCATGTTGCATTGGCCACCGGCCATCCAGCCACGTGGAAGGGGGCCGAACAGGCTGCGCTGGCGAATCTCGACGCACTCGGAATTGACAGACGCGAACTCACGCTGGCTGATGGCAGTGGAGTCTCTCGCGAGGATCGGCTTACCGCGTTGACCTTGGCGTCGCTGTTGAGACTGGCGAGCACCACAGATCCCACGCGCTTCGCTGTGATGTTTGACCCTGGATCACTGCCGACTTCAGGAGTGGACGGAACTCTCGATGAGCGCCTCCATCGGTACACCTCCAAACCGAGTGCGTGCGCTCGAGGTGCGATCAGAGCCAAGACGGGGACCTTGTTCGACACGATTGCCCTGTCGGGCATCACGACCGATGTAGACGGACATTCGAAGATATTTGCGATCCTCGTGAACGATCGACCTCAACGAGTCACGCCACTGAAGACAAGGCAAGCCGTTGACGGACTCGCCGCCACGGTCACCGGCTGCTGGTAGTTCAGCGCAAGGCGCGGGAGATCTCGCCAGCCGCGCGCGCGACGCGCGGCCCGACTTCTTGCTCAGGCAGCTCGCGCAGCGAGACAACGCCCACGCTGGCTTCAAGCCCAGGAACCGAACTGATCGGCGCTGCGATGCCATAGGCCCCCTGCGGCCCGTCGTTCGTGGCAAGGATCCACGGGGGGTCAAGGGGTCGACCAGCAGCTGTGCGGGCGGCCAGAATGGCTCGCCCCGCGGCGCCAGCCTCGAGCGGATGACGCGAGCCAACGCGATAGGCAACATGCACGTCCGAGCGGCTGGGCTCAACGACGACAGCGGCAACGGCCTCGAGGCCATCGACAATCGTCAGATGCGCAGTTGCTCCAACGGCATCGGCCAAGAGCCGAAGCGCGGGCAACGCCACATCGCGCACGACTGGCTGAACCTGGCGACCCATGGACAGCAGAGCAAGGCCAAGTCGGCACTTGCCATCTGCTGATCTTCGAAGGAAGGCATGCTGTTCCAGAGTCACAACCAGGCGATAGATCACCGTGCGACCAATGCCAAGGGTCTGGGAGATTTCGGTGACAGTCAATCCATCAGGCGCATCTGCCACGACTTCGAGAATTCGCAGGCCGCGGCCAAGCGTTTGCGAGGTCTCGGCTGCCATGGCACAAATGTAATGGCCCGCGGCAGCGCCGCGGGCCATTCGTAAGTTGAGCTACGCAGCAGCCTTCTTGACCATGAACGCACCAATGACCTCAAAGAGGCCAATGACAATCAGCCAGATCCCCACGACCCACGCAAGCGCGACGATGGACATCGGGACAGTCAGGACGACAAAGCCACCAATGATGATGACAATGCCCGAGAAGATGAGCCAGCCGCGACCGGCCTGACCCTTGCGCTCAATTCCCATGAACAGGTCGGCAAAGCCGCGGAACAGGAAGCCGATGCCAATGAAGATGGCAAGGATCCAGCCAGCGATCAATGCACTGTCAGTCTCCCACCATGCGCGCAAGGCATAGAAACCGATGAGCAGGGAAAGCACGCCAGTGATGAGCAGCAGCGCACGCGTACCGCCGCCAAGGCCTGCACTGAAGCCGCGCACGAACTGCCAAATACCGGAGATGACCAACCAGATTGCAAACAGCAGCGCCAGCGTCTTGATTGCGGACTCCGGCTGGAACACACAAAAGATTCCGACGACGATGCTGACAATTCCAACAAACAGCAGCACCCACCAGTTACGACTGACGACCGCGATGATCTCGCCGGCCTCAGCGGTTCCTGTATCCACTGTGGACATACATCCTCCATATTTATTTTGCGAATGGCGCAGAGCCGCACCCACGGGAATCGTAGGGGCGGAGAATGGGCGAATCCGTCGCCCCACGCCCAAATTCCATCGGGTTTCCAAGGGCTATCGCCCGCTAATCCACCTGAATCGTGCGTTGAACCCCGTCTGCAAACCATTGCGCGCGCAACAGATCGAGTTGCCCAGACTTCGTCATCCTCGCCAACACCTCGTCAACACACTTGAGAAGTGGGTCCCCTGCCGGAAGGC
>DNXA01000244.1:894-2777 GCA_003506065.1 Actinomycetota bacterium | reverse complement strand
GGCGCGGGAGTTGCCATCACCACCGAACTCGATGTGCTCGATCTCGACCATCGACTGCTCGTTCGCCACTACTGGACAGGGATGAATGTCGGAGCCACAGTCGACGGCGAATTCGGCGACGCTCCGCCTGATCATCAGTTTCCGGAGTCAGCTCGAGCAAAGCCGATCGACTCCTTCATCATGGATGTCACAGCCGATCAGGGCTTCCGGTACGGCGGAGCCTCGGGAGATCGCAATGATCACGCCATCAATGATGAGGCCGCTCGTGCTGAAGGATTCCCGAGCAAGATCGTGCAGGGGCTGTGCACCTTCGCGATGTGCAGCGGTGCTGTGCTCAAACTGGTCGGCGAGGGCGATCCAGCTCGCCTGACTCGCCTCGCTGGCCGCTTCTCCTCGCCTGTCTTTCCGCGCCAACAGCTCAGAGTGGATCTCTTCGACGCTGGGGTGTCGGCAGATGGCCGGCAGTTGGTTGCATTTGAGGCGACATCAAATGGCACGACGGTCGTCAAGCATGGTCGCGCCGAGCTCACCATCTAGCATGAACCAAAGTCTCTGAGGAGGACCAGTTGAGCAGTTCCAAGCTTTGGCTTCAGGTTGCGTTGTTGACCATGGCCGCTGTCTTCCTGGTTGGGCAGGTCATCCTGCCGTTCACCGACGAAGGTCGTATTGGCGGTTTCAGTGCCCTAATCATCGGTACCGTTTCGGTGATCATGTTCGCGATCGCATACGGCACTCCACCGCGGTGGGAGTTCCTCTCGCTGTCCGGCGCCCTTTTCGCCCTGGCGTACGTCACAACACAGGGTCCGGATCTGCAAGGCGGCTGGTACATCCCCATCCAGATACTGCTGCCGCTCGTCGCTGGTCTGGCCGGAGTGGCTGCCTCAGTCCTGGGTTGGCGAAAGTCCAAGGCCTAAACACCGGAGCCTGAGTCGTGACTCAGCGCGATAATGCACTGTGCCCAATCGACTTGCGAATTCCACCAGCCCCTATCTGTTGCAGCACGCGGAGAATCCGGTCGATTGGCAGGAATGGTCACCAGAGGCCTTCGAGGAAGCACGCCGCCGCGACGTACCGGTCTTCCTCTCCGTCGGGTATTCGGCTTGTCACTGGTGTCATGTCATGGCGCACGAGTCCTTTGAGGATGCCGACGTCGCGAAGGTCATCAACGAACGATTCGTAGCAATCAAGGTCGACCGTGAGGAACGACCTGATGTCGATTCGGTCTATATGCAGGCCACCTTGGCGCTCACAGGCAGTGGCGGCTGGCCCATGACGGTGTTCCTTGACCATGAGCAGCAGCCATTCTTTGCTGGCACGTATTTTCCGCGTCATGCGCGAACAGGCATGCCTGGGTTCGTCGACGTTCTGACTGCCCTTGACGAGGCTTGGACTCAGCGCCGAGGAGATGTGGTCGAAGTGGCGGGCCGGGTTGTCACTGCATTGCAGCAGCGTGTTGCTCCGTCGGGACAGTCCTTTCCCAGCTCGGATGTCCTCACTGATGCGGTCGCCCGACTCCGCGGAGATTTCGATCTGGCATATGGCGGATTCGGCGGTGCGCCGAAATTCCCGCCGTCAATGGTCCTGGAGTTCCTGCTGCGCGAATCCGCCCGGACAAGCAATGCTGAAGCCCAACTCATGGCCGAACGAACACTCGAAGCGATGGCTCGTGGCGGCATGTACGACCAACTGGCTGGCGGTTTCGCGCGCTATAGCGTCGATGAGGCGTGGGTCGTCCCGCACTTCGAAAAGATGTTGTACGACAACGCACTTCTGCTGCGTGTGTACCTCCATTGGTATCGGCTCACCGGTTCGAGGATTGCCGAGCGCATCGTCCGTGAGACGGCAACGTTCATGCTCGACGAACTATGGACTCCAGAAGGAGG
>DNXA01000244.1:0-883 GCA_003506065.1 Actinomycetota bacterium | reverse complement strand
TGGGCCGCCAAGCTCCTGCATGCCACCTCGGCCGGCACTTTTGAACACGGCTCCTCGACTCTGCAACTCCTGGTGGATCCAGATGATGTCGAGCGTTGGGCCAGTCTGCGAGAGCAACTGCGTGGGCATCGAGAATCCAGGGTCCGACCAGGACGCGACGACAAGGTGGTCGCATCGTGGAATGGCATGGCCATTGCGGCATTGGCTGAAGCAGGTGCACTGCTCGACGAGCCCGCATGGGTGGAAGCCGCCTACAGCGCTGCTGACCTTCTTCTTGCTGTTCATCTGGGAGCCCACGGTGATGATCGCCTGAGTCGCACCTCGCGTGATGGCATCGCTGGCGACAACTACGGCGTGCTGGATGACTATGGCGGCGTTGCCGAAGGGTTCCTTGCCCTTTTCCAGGTCAGTGGAGATGAGACCTGGTTGACCTTGGCCGGAATGCTGCTTGATGTTGCCATCCAGCATTTCCGCGACGACGATGGCTGGTTCTTCGACACGGCCGACGATGCAGCCGCATTGGTCAGTCGTCCACGAGACCCAGCGGACGGAGCTGAGCCCTCAGGCTGGTTCGCCGTGGCGAACGCATGCGTGACCTACGCGGCCATCACGGGCGTTGCTGAGTACCGTGAAGTGGCCGAGCAGGCGCTGGCGATCGTGAGCGATCTGGCTCCTCGTGCTCCTCGTGCATGCGGGTGGGGGATGGCAGCAGTCTCGGCACTGCTGGATGGCCCAATGGAGATCGCCGTCATCGGTGACCCTGCTGATCCACACACGCGCGAGCTGCGGAGGATCGCTCTGGCGGCCACGGCTCCTGGCGCGGTGCTGGCCCTGGGCGAGGAGGCGAGCCAAGTGCCTTTGTTGCGGGATCGCACGCTCATCG
>DNXA01000263.1:3572-5203 GCA_003506065.1 Actinomycetota bacterium | reverse complement strand
TTCACTGTGGCTGGCGAGGAATTCGGCTTCATCGGTGCCGGCTTGTTGGTCGTGCTCCTTGGAATCGTGCTGTGGCGAGCAATCCTGATCGCCATGCGCGCCGACGATATGTACGGGCGCCTGGTCGCCACCGGCATTGTTGCGTGGTTGGCATTTCAGACTTTTGAGAACATCGGGATGACCCTTGGAATCATGCCGATCACCGGCGTACCACTCCCATTCGTCTCCGCCGGAGGCACGGCGATGATGGCCGTCTGGATAGCCATCGGACTCTTGGAGAACATCCGATTGCACAGTCAGCAAATGATCCCCTAGCGAGCCAACACGTAGTATTCGTCCGTGACAGTCTTGGACGCTCGTGTGCGCGGGGCATCCCTCTTTGATGAGATCGAGGCGCTCCTGCCCTTGGTCTCCAAGCCAATTCAGTACGTCGGCGGTGAGCTCAACGCGACGATGAAGCCCTGGGAATCAGTTGAGGTGCGCTGGGCGCTGATGTATCCGGATGCCTACGAGGTCGGTGCCCCCAACCAGGGCGTGCAAATCCTCTATGAGGTCATCAACGAGCTTCCCTACGCCTTGGCCGAGCGCACCTATGCCATCTGGCCAGATCTTGAAGCATTGATGCGTGAGCGAGGCCTGCCGCAGTTCACCGTCGACGCGCACCGCTCGATCGCCGATTTCGATGTGCTCGGCGTCTCCTTCTCGACCGAACTCGGCTACACCAACATGCTCACCGCGATCGACCTTGCAGGCATTCCGATATTTGCGCGCGATCGCACGATCGAGCATCCCATCTTGATCGCTGGCGGCCATTCGGCTTTCAATCCCGAGCCAATTGCAGACTTCATTGACGCGGCGGTCATCGGTGATGGCGAGGAAGCAGTCCTTCGTGTGACCGAACTCGTACAGGCCTGGAAACAGGAGGGGCAAGCCGGCGGCCGCGAGGGCTTGCTGCTTTCGCTTGCTGCTGCGGGCGTTGCGTATGTTCCCCAGTTCTACGACGTCACGTATCTGCCCGATGGGCGCATCCAGCGGGTGGCGCCAAATCGTCCCGATGTGCCATGGCGTGTTGCCAAGCACACGCTGATGGATCTGGATGCCTGGCCATATCCCAAGAATCCGTTGGTGCCATTGGCCGAGACCGTCCATGAGCGCATGAGCGTTGAGATCTTCCGTGGTTGCACGCGCGGCTGTCGCTTCTGTCAGGCAGGCATGATCACCCGGCCGGTGCGCGAGCGCAGCATCAGTTCGATAGCCGAGATCATCGACAACGGCTTGTGCAAGACCGGATTTGCTGAAGTCGGCCTGCTGTCACTTTCCAGCGCGGATCACTCGGAGATCGCTGAGATGTCCAAGGCGCTCGCCGATCGCTATGAGGACACTCAAACATCCCTCTCCTTGCCCAGTACTCGCGTGGACGCGTTCAACATCGATCTCGCCAATGAGCTGTCCCGCAATGGCCGGCGCAGCGGTTTGACCTTTGCGCCCGAAGGTGGCAGCGAGCGAATGCGCAATGTGATCAACAAGCAGGTCACCGAAGAGGATCTGATTCGTACCGTCTCCACTGCTTACGGTGCCGGATGGCGGCAGGTGAAGCTCTACTTCATGTGCGGGCTGCCAACCGAGACTGA
>DNXA01000263.1:184-3539 GCA_003506065.1 Actinomycetota bacterium | reverse complement strand
CCCAAGCCCCACACGCCGTTCCAGTGGGCAGCTCAACTTGATCACGAGGCAACTGATGCGCGTCTGCAGAAACTCAAGGAGGCGATCCGCAGTGATCGAGAGTTCGGCAAGGCGATCGGCATGCGCTACCACGATGGCAAGCCGGGAATCATCGAAGGATTGCTGTCCCGAGGTGATCGACGCGTTGGCAAGGTCATTCTTGAAGCCTGGAAGAACGGTGCGCGCTTTGACGGCTGGAGCGAGCATTTCTCCTTTGATCGCTGGATGAATGCCGCCACTGCGGCCCTTGCTGATGAACTTGTTGATGTTGACTGGTTCACCACCCGCGAGCGCCAACGCACGGAGGTTCTGCCCTGGGACCACCTGGATTCAGGCCTGAGCTCTGAATGGCTCTGGGAGGACTGGCAGGCCGCTCTTGCTGAATCTGAAGTAGGGGACTGCCGCTGGACTCCATGTTCAGACTGCGGCGTATGCGATCAACTCGGCACCGAGATTCAGGTCGGCCCAACGGGCGTAACGCAACTGCCGATGCCGATCATCCGTCCGAGCGTGGTGGGGTAATTGGCTCGTCAAGCTCCGGTGCGCGATTTCGCACCAACGGTTCAACGTCTGCGCCTGCAGTATGCAAAAAGAGGCAGGCTCCGCTTCTCCTCGCACCGAGATTTTCAGCGTGCCTTCGAGCGGGCCTTGCGTCGGGCGGGGGTACCGATTGCCTTCAGCGCGGGCTTCTCGCCGCATCCCAAGGTGTCGTATGCAAATGCCGCTCCCACTGGCACGGCAAGTGAGGCGGAGTATCTGGAGATCGGCGTGACCACGCTGTGCGACCCTGCCCGCCTGCGACTGTCCTTGGATGATGCCCTGCCACCCGGGCTGGACATCGTCGATGTGGTGGTCGCCAAGTCTGCTGATTTTGCCGCGCGTCTTGAGGCGAGTCTGTGGCAGATCCAATTCCCTGGCATGACCCAGAAGACCCTCGAGGAGGCGATCACGGTGTTTCTGGACGCCGACGAAGTGCTCGTTGAGCGAGTCATGAAGCAGGGCAAGCGGATCTTCGACGCGCGGGCCGCCGTGCTCGTGGCGCGTGTTGGAATCTCACCGGAGCCAGTCTTGGGCGCAGAGTGTGCGATACTCACCTTGGTAGTCCGGCATAGCACTCCCGCCGTACGACCTGACGATGTTCTTGCCGCGCTGCGGCGAGTGGCTGACCTCGTGCCGCCCACCCCTCCAAGGGTGACCAGGCTGGCGCAGGGGCCGCTTGCCCCCGACGGTCAAGGCGTGGGCGACCCCCTCGAGCTTGATCGCGAGTAGCGACGCTGAGAACTCCATGGCTTTGTGCTCCGCCTGTTGCTAGAAACTTCGGGTAAGAGCACCTGACTGGCGAATGACATTTGCCGCCGAAGGAGGGTCGACCACATGGTCGACAACGAAAACCCAGATTCCACTGCATCCACCACACCACCACGCACCAGGCGCAGGGCCGCAAGTCGCCCAGCAGGGCCACCTGTGCTCGTCGAGGGCGAGCCCGTCGCGGTTGTGCAGAAGCCAGCCCGTCGGGGTTCGGCAGCTGACAAGGCGGCCAAGGCCGCGGCTGAAGCACCAGCGGAGAAGCCAGCCAAGACACCGGCCAAGACACGTGCCGTTCGAGCGACCAAGAAGTCCAAGGTCGCCGCTGAGGTCGCATCGAGTGATGATGCGCAAGCCCCAGAAGCGGCTTCGTCTGAACAATCGCGGCCCGCACCGGTCGCAGCATTCGTTGCCCCGCTGTTCATCGCTCCAGAGCCGGTCGCCGCTGAGGTTGCCGCTGCTCCACGTCGCCGTCGGGGCAAGCCCGCAGTTGCCGAGGAGACCCCCGAACAAGCTCCCGAGGCAGAGCCCACCGATGCGTCTTCGGAAGCTGAGTCAGACGAGGAATCCGAGGATGGAGCCCCTCGTCGTCGCCGTCGCCGTGGAGGCCGTGGCCGTCGCCGTCGCACTGGCGAGGGCGAGACTGAAGCTTCCGACGAAAGTCAGGAGACTGCTGGCGATTCTGCACAGACCCCTGCTGCCGCCGAGGATTCGGAGGCGGTGGAGGGCGAGTCTGAGGCTGCCGAATCGCTGCGTCGGCGGCGTCGCCGACGTCGCGGCAATGACGATGCAGAGCCTTCAGCTGATGATCCGCCAAACACGGTGGTCAAGGTTCGCGAGCCGCGTTCAAAGAACGACGACGTCTCATCCGTGCGGGGGTCAACCCGCCTGGAGGCCAAGAAGCAGCGTCGTCGCGAAGGTCGTGAGGCCGGCCGTCGCCGTCCGCCGATTCTGACCGAGTCTGAGTTCCTGGCCCGTCGCGAGTCGGTGAACCGGGTCATGGTCGTCCGCCAGCAAGGAGATCGCACGCAGATCGCCGTGCTTGAAGACGGTGTCCTCGTTGAGCACTACGTCACCCGCGGATCCTCAGGCTCGTTGGTGGGCAACGTCTATCTCGGACGGGTGCAGAACGTGCTCCCAAGCATGGAGGCCGCGTTCGTCGACATCGGTCGTGGCCGCAATGCGGTGCTGTACGCGGGCGAGGTCAACTGGGATGCCGCCACGCTCGACGGTCAGCCCAAGCGCATTGAGTTCGCCTTGAAGTCCGGTGACCCGGTACTGGTGCAGATCACGAAGGATCCAGTCGGGCAGAAGGGTGCACGCCTCACCAGCCAGGTGTCCCTGCCCGGTCGCTTCCTCGTCTATGTGCCAGATGGCTCGATGACGGGCATCAGCCGCAAGCTTCCGGACACCGAACGTTCGCGCCTCAAGAGCATCCTCAAGCGCGTCATGCCTGAAGAGGCCGGAGTGATTGTCCGCACTGCGGCTGAGGGTGCGCCAGAGGAAGCCCTCGAGCAGGATGTTGAGCGCTTGAAATCCCAATGGGATGAGATCAGCGCGCGAGCGAGCAGTGCCTCCCCACCAACGCTGTTGTACGGCGAGCCCGACTTGGCCATCAAGGTGGTGCGTGACATCTTCAATGAGGATGTCAACAAGATGGTGGTGTCCGGCAGCGATGCCTGGACCCAGGTTCAGGACTACGTCACCGCAGTGGCCCCGGATCTTGCTGTGCGACTTGAGCACCACGTGGCACCAGTCGATGTGTTTGCTGAGTATCGGATCGACGAGCAGCTGGCCAAGGCCTTGGATCGCAAGGTGTATCTGCCATCTGGCGGTTCCCTCGTCATTGACCGCACCGAAGCCATGACCGTCGTTGACGTCAACACGGGCAAATTCACGGGCCAAGGTGGAAACCTTGAGCAGACAGTCACGAGCAACAATCTGGAAGCAGCTGAAGAGATCGTTCGACAACTGCGACTTCGCGATATCGGCGGCATCATCGTCGTTGACT
>DNXA01000263.1:0-141 GCA_003506065.1 Actinomycetota bacterium | reverse complement strand
CCTGGTGCAGATGACGCGCAAGCGCATCGGTTCCGGATTGCTTGAATCCTTCTCGACCACATGTGAAGCCTGCAATGGTCGCGGCATCAAGGTTGACCTGCACGGACACGATCATTCGGAATCACCGAAGAGTCGACGTCC
>DNXA01000187.1 GCA_003506065.1 Actinomycetota bacterium | reverse complement strand
GTTCACCGACGAGGCCGAGGCTCTGCAGCTGGCCAACGACGTCGAGTTCGGACTCGCTGCAAGCGTGTGGACTTCCAATCTGGGCCGGTCACTGCGCATGTCCAAGTACCTCGACTTCGGAACGGTCTGGATCAACACGCATATTCCCTTGATTGCAGAGATGCCACACGGAGGATTCAAGCACTCTGGCTATGGCAAGGACCTCTCGATGTATGGCTTTGAGGATTACACGCGAATCAAGCATGTGATGGCCAGCCTCGACAGTTAGCAACATCGCAACTCTTGATCGTGGGCACGCCGTTTCCGGATCGGCGGTCGTAAACGATAAGTTATGGCACTTACGCACGCTCACTGTTGGTTCGACCTTCCTGCAGGAGGAGTTTCGTTGACTGAGAATCGTGATCTCGCCGCTCGTGAAATGTTCGAACTCGTTCGCTCATCCCTGTCGCGCCGACGCATCCTGCAAGCCGCGGGTCTTGGCTCAGTAGCAGTCGTGGCGGCAGCCTGCGGCGCAAGTGGGGACGATGGTTCGTCCACTGCCTCAGCCGCGCCTTCAGCCGAAGATCTCTCCGATGCCGAGAAGACCTTGCTCTGGTCCACTTGGCCGGGCTATATGGACACCGATGAGAAGTCCGGATCGCGCCCGACTCTGGATGCCTTCACCAAGCAAACGGGCATCAACGTCACCTATACCGAGGATGTCAACGACAACAACGAGTTCTACGCGAAGGTTCGTACGCAATTGGAGCAGGGCCAGCCCATCGATCGCGATCTGGTGGTGCTGACCGACTGGATGGCAGCGCTGTGGATCAACAGCGGCTTCGCACAAAAGCTCGACAAGTCGATCATGCCCAATGCCGCCAACGTCATTCCCAAGTTGGCCAGCGTTGCATTCGACCCAGGCCGCGAATACACGCTGCCTTGGCAGTCAGGTTTTGGGCTCTTCGGTTGGAATAAGGCGAAGTTGAAGGAGCTGATCGGCACCGACACGCTCACCTCAGTTGATCAACTGTTCAATCCGGCGCTCAAGGGCCGCGTCACGGTGCTCTCTGAGATGCGCGACACGATGGGCATCATCATGGCCTGGCAGGGCAACGACCCTTCGAACTTCACCGAGGATCAGTTCATGCAGGGCATTGATGCCCTGCGCGCTCAGATCGACAACGGTCACATTCGCAGTGTCGAAGGCAACTCGTACATGGGGGATATGCAGAGCGGCAATGTGGTGGCTGTCATCGGTTGGTCGGGTGATGTCATTCAGCTTGGGTCCGACTTCGGTGTTGCTCTGCCCGAATCCGGTGGAACTCTCTGGACAGACAACATGCTCATCCCGCCGCTGGCTGAGCACAAGAAGAATGCCGAACTCATCATGAACCACTACTACGACCCAGAAGTCGCAGCAAAGGTTGCGGCCTACGTGCAGTACATCACCCCCGTTCAGGGTGCCCAGGAGGCAATGAAGACGGTGGATCCTGCTTTGGTCGACAACGAGTGGATCTTTCCAACAGCCCAGACCCTTGATCGCTCCTATGTGTTCATGGAACTGACCGCTGAGCAGGACTTGGCCTACCAGCGCGCATTCCAGAAGGCGATCGGTAACTGAGGTGACCAACGAGGGGCCCCGCGCTGGTACCTCTCGACGCGTTGAGGACCTCCGCCTGGCAGGCCTGACAAAGGTGTTCGGTGATCAGCGCGCGGTTGACGAGCTGAGCATCACGATTGCAGCGGGATCCTTCTTCGCCTTGCTGGGTGCGTCTGGGTGCGGGAAGACCACAACCCTTCGCATGATTGCCGGGCTTGAGGAACCCACCAGTGGCCAGGTGTTCATCGGTGACAAGGACATCACTGAGCTTCGGGCCTTTCAACGCCCTGTCAATACTGTCTTTCAGTCCTACGCACTCTTTCCTCATCTCGACATCTTTGAGAACGTGGCCTTTGGCCTGCGCCGGCGAGGAATCAAGCATGTCGACGCAGCCGTAGGGCAGATGCTGGAGCTTGTTGAGCTCAGTTCATTGGCTCGGCGCAAGCCAAGTCAGCTCTCTGGTGGGCAGCAGCAGCGAGTAGCCGTTGCCCGGGCCCTGATCAATGAGCCGGATGTGCTGCTTCTTGACGAGCCGCTCGGCGCACTTGACCTCAAGTTGCGCCGGCAGATGCAGATCGAGCTCAAGAGAATCCAATCCGAGGTCGGCACCACCTTCGTCCATGTCACGCACGATCAGGAGGAGGCCATGACGATGGCCGACACCGTGGCAGTGATGCATGCCGGACGAATCGAGCAGCTCGGCCACCCCGCCGACGTGTATGAGACCCCTCGCACAGTATTCGTCGCGAACTTCCTAGGGCAATCGAATCTGATTGTGGGTGAGAAGATCCAAGGCGGCGAGAGCGTTGAAGTCAACGCGCATGGAGTGAGGTTCACCATGCCTGGGAGTCGAAATTTCGCGCCAGGTTCACAGCTTGTTGTCGGGGTGCGCCCCGAGAAGATGATCGTGCTTGACCTGGCCGATGCAGGCCGGATTCCAAGTGGGCAGAACACTCTGCACGGCACTGTCACCGATGTCTCATACACCGGTGTTTCCACCCAGTACCTCGTGCTCACTGCATGGGGTCAGCAGGTCATCGCTTTCGAGCAGAACTCGATCGTGGGTGATCGATGCGCTGTGGGCGACCCCGTCGTGCTGCACTGGTCGCCCCAGCACACTTTCGGCCTGGATCCTGCAGGCGGGCTGTCTTCGGGAATTGATCCTTCAGTACTCGCCCTCGAAAGCGACGCGGAGGCCTGAGTCATGGCTCCGATAGTGCCCGTGGCTTCAGTGGCGCCTGTTCACGTCTCAGGCCCAAAGCGCTCGTCACGCTCGGTCTACATCCTTCTGATTCCAGGGCTCGCCTGGCTTGCGGTCTTCTTTCTCATTCCGCTGTTCACCCTGTTCATGACCAGTCTGCAGAAGGAATCTGCAAGCAAGCCGGGCACGTATGTCTTCGGCATTCAGCTCAGCAACTATGCCAATGCGCTGGCCGAGTACTGGCCGCAGTTCCTGAGGTCATTCGTCTATGCGGGTCTTGCCACAATTCTCGCGCTCGCCATCGCCTACCCGCTCGCGTACTTCATCGCCTTCAAGGCGGGCAACTGGCGATCGCTGATGCTCGTGCTCGTCGTTGCTCCAGCCTTCGCCTCGTTCCTCTTGCGCACCTATGCGTGGAAGACGATTCTGGCCGATGATGGTGTGGTCACCTCAACCCTCAACAGCCTTCATCTGCTGCCCGATGGGCGCATTCTCAATACAGGCATCGCAGTGGTCGCCGGGCTCACGTACAACTTCCTGCCCTTCATGATCCTGCCGCTCTTCGCCTCCTTGGATCGCATTGACTATCGGCTGATCGAAGCCGGCAGCGATCTTTACGCTTCACCAGCGAAAGTGTTCTGGCGAGTGACGTGGCCACTGTCGATGCCAGGCATTGTTGCCGGCACTCTTCTCACATTCATCCCTGCTGCCGGTGATTTCATCAATGCCGAACTCCTTGGCTCTGCCAAGGATCGAATGATCGGCAATGTCATCCAGACGAACTTCATTGAGTTTCGCGACTACCCGACTGCCAGTGCTCTGTCATTCGCCCTGATGGCTGCCATCTTGATATTGGTCTTTGGCTACATCCGACGGTCAGGGACGGAGGATCTGGTCTGATGCGTTGGATTCGCAAGAACATCATCGGCGCCATCGCGATCCTGGTACTCGTCTACCTGTTCATCCCCATCGCGGTCGTAATCGCGTTCAGCTTCAACAAGCCGGAGGGCAAGTTCAATCTTCAGTGGAATGAATTCTCATTCAACGCCTGGACTCAGATCTGTGGTGTGCCAGGAGTGTGCCAGTCATTTCTGACGAGCGTTCAGCTTGGACTCATCTCGACCGTGATTGCCACAGTTCTTGGCACGATGATCGCCTTTGCATTGGTGCGGTACCGCTTCCGCGGGAGAAGTTCCACCAACTTGCTCATCTTCATGCCGATGGCCGCGCCCGAAGTGGTCATGGGCTCCAGTCTGCTCGCGCTGTTCCTGAATCTCCGCTTCCCTCTTGGCACGGTGACGGTGATGATCGCTCACATCATGTTCATCATCTCCTTTGTTGTCGTAGCAGTGAAAGCTCGGCTCCAGGGAATGGATCCCAAACTCGAGGAAGCTGCCCGCGATCTCTATGCCGGTCCTGCAGCAACCTTCCGTTACGTCACCTTCCCGCTGGTCCTGCCAGGCATCATCGGAGCGGCACTGCTGGGTTTCTCACTCTCCTTTGACGATTTCATCATCAGCTTCTTCAACGCCGGAACACTTGTCACCTTCCCCATCTACATCTGGGGAGCGGCCCAACGCGGCATCCCGCCGCAAGTCAATGCTCTGGCCTCCCTGGTCTTCATCTCTGCACTGGCCATCGTTCTCGGGGCGCAGCTCTACAGCTGGCGTCGACGGCGATCCCTTGCCACACATTGATCGACAGACAAAGGAGTACAGATGCGTGTTCTCGCGATTGGCGCCGGCGGCGTCGGCACTGCAGCTGCGCTGATCGCTGAGCGCCGTGACTACTTCGAGTCATGGCTTGTTGCTGACTACGACGCGAATCGCGTGCATGCGCTGGTGGAGCGCGTAGCGGATCCACGGTTCGCGGGTGAGCAAGTTGATGCCTCCGACACTGCTGCCGTCGCAGCGCTCATCCAGGATCACGGCATCACGCATGTGCTCAACGTGGTCGATCCCCGATTCGTGCTGCCGATCTTCAATGCCTGCGCCAGCACGGGGACGAACTACATGGACACGGCCATGAGTCTCTCGCGTCCCCATCCGATGCGACCCTATGAAGTGCCCGGGATCAAGCTTGGAGATGCGCAGTTCGAACAAGGTGATCAATGGCATGAACGGGGCCAGTTGGCTCTGTGTGGCATGGGAGTTGAGCCAGGATTGGCTGATGTATTCGCGCGGTATGCCGCTGACCATCTGTTCAGCGAGATAGATGAGATCGGCATTCGTGATGGCGCAAATCTCACGGTCGACGGATTCGATTTCGCGCCGAGCTTCTCCATCTGGACCACAATCGAGGAATGCCTCAATCCGCCCTTGATCTGGGAGGCAGATCGCGGCTGGTTCACCACTGAGCCCTTCAGCGAGCCCGAGATCTTCGATTTTCCCGAGGGCATTGGACCAGTGGAGTGCGTCAATGTCGAGCACGAGGAAGTTGTTCTGGTTCCGCGATGGATCAACTGCAAGCGCGTCACCTTCAAGTACGGCCTTGGACGAGAGTTCATCGATGTGCTCAAGACCCTGCATCAGCTTGGGCTGGATCGCACGGAGCCGATCAATGTCAAGGGCGCAATGGTGAGTCCACGTGATCTTGTCGCCGCAGCGCTGCCGGATCCAGCGGGCATCGGCGAATTGATGCATGGGAAGACATGCGCAGGCACGTGGGTCAAGGGCGTGGGCAAGAACGGGGCACCTAAAGAGGTCTACCTCTATCACGTTGCCGACAACGAGTGGACGATGAAGGAGTACGGAGTGCAGGCGGTTGTCTGGCAGACCGCCATGAATCCCGTCATCGCGCTTGAGCTCTTGGCGACGAAGGCCTGGCAGGGTGCCGGAGTGCTGGGTCCGGAGGCCTTCGATGCGGTTCCGTTCCTGGATCTCATGAGTGCCGGCTATGGCCAGCCATTCGGAATGCGCGACTGAGTGAGGATGTCCGCCACGTTCACCCATTCACGCACCCTTACCTTTACTTCATGAGCGCTCATCCTGCGAAGTTGTGGCCAGCCTGGGTCGCTGGTGCTGCCGTTGACTCAGGCACCGTGCTTGACGTGCATCACCCAGGGGACGGATCCGTCGTGGGCAGTTATGTCGTGCCTTCGCCAGCGCAGGTCGAGCAGGCCATCGCGGCTGCCGCGGCAGCCAAGGACTCGGCTCGATCAACGACGGCGGCTCAGCGCGCGGCGGCTCTCCAACATGTCAGTCAGCAACTTGAGCGGCGCCTGGACGAAGCGGCTTGGCTGATCACCGCGGAGAATGGCAAGCCGATCATGTGGGCTCGGGCCGAGGCGCAACGGGCCGTGTCGACTTTCCGATGGGCAGCTGAGGAAGCCCGCAGGTTTGGAGGTGAGCTCCAACGACTTGATACCGAGCCAGCAACAAAGGGTCGAGCGGCAATCATTCGCAGATTTCCCTACGGGCCAGTATTGGGGATCTCACCCTTCAACTTCCCGATCAATCTGGTTGCGCACAAGATCGCTCCAGCCATTGCCGTGGGCGCACCCATCGTGGTGAAGCCAGCGCCGGCAACTCCGCTGGGAGCCCTGCTGCTGGGCGAACTGCTTGCCGAAACCGACCTTCCGCCTGGCATGTGGTCGGTACTGCCAGTGGGCAACGACGTGGCGCCGAGCCTGGTGCAGGACCCACGCCTGCCAGTGATCTCCTTCACCGGCTCCGATGTTGTCGGCTTCGCGATTCAAGAGTCGGCACCGCGCAAGCACGTCACCTTGGAACTGGGCGGAAATGCCGCTGCGGTACTGCTTGCTGATTACGCCTCCGACGCTGATCTGGACTGGGCAGCTACGCGCATTGCGACCTTCGGCTACTACCAGGCAGGCCAATCGTGTGTTGCGGTTCAGCAGGTCATGATCGATGCGAGCCTCCTTGAGCGATTCCTTCCGCGCCTGGTTGCCAAGGTCAAGGCTCTGGCAACCGGTTCGCCCTGGGATGAGTCAACAGTGGTCGGTCCGCTCATCAGCGACTCGGCTGCGCAACGCGTTGAACTGTGGATCGGTGAGGCAGTTGAATCCGGTGCGCGAGTACTTGCTGGCGGCGCTCGCTCCGGCACCTCTATTGAGCCGACACTCCTCATCGATGTTGATCCGCAATCCCGCGTGACCACGCACGAGGTATTTGGGCCGGTCGTCTCTGTTCAGGTCATTGAGGGTCTGGACGATGCAATTGCACGAGTCAACAGCTCCCGTTTTGGCCTGCAGACTGGGGTGTTCACCCACGACATCCAAGCCGCGTTTCGTGCTCATCGTGATCTGGAAGTCGGTGGCGTCATCATCGGCGATGTGCCGAGCTTCCGCTCCGATCAGATGCCATACGGGGGAGTGAAGGACTCGGGCTCAGGTCGCGAAGGCCTCCAAGCCGCGATGCAGGACCTCACCTATGAGCGAGTCCTGGTCCTGTCGGATTTGGATCTGTAGTTCGCGTCGTACCCTGATCACATGCGTTCTGTTGTCATCCTCGGCTCCACGGGGTCCATCGGAACCCAGGCCCTCGATGTGGCTGAGCGAAATCCAGATCGATTTCGGATTCTCGGATTGGGGGCCAGCGGACGCACTCTTGAACCCATCGCTGATCAGGCGGCCAGATTCGATGTCGAAGTCGTCGCCCTCACGCAGGTGGCAGACGCCAAGGATTTCCTTGCAGCGTTCTCGCAGGCGCTTACGCGGCTTGGCAAATCGCACCGGACCATCACGGTGCTGTGTGGACCCAAGGCTCAAGCTGAACTTGCCGCCTGGCCCTGCGATGTCGTGCTGAACGGACTGGCTGGGGCCGCGGGGCTGGTGCCTACCCTGGAGGCCCTCAAGGCCAGCCGAACTCTCGCGCTTGCCAACAAGGAGTCGCTCATCATCGGCGGCGATCTGGTTCGTGCTATTGCCAAGCCAGGCCAGATCGTGCCGGTGGATTCAGAGCACTCAGCTCTGGCGCAGGCACTGCTCGGCGGCACTCGACAAGAGGTGCGTCGCCTGCTGCTCACCGCCTCAGGTGGCCCCTTCCGCGGGTGGTCACCTGCGGCACTGGAATCGGTCACTCCTGAACAGGCGCTGAAGCATCCGACTTGGACGATGGGTCCTCTCGTCACGATCAACTCCGCCACGCTGATGAACAAGGGCCTTGAAGTCATTGAGGCGCATCTGCTCTTTGACGTGCCCTACGAGCAGATCGACGTGGTGATTCATCCGCAGTCGATTGTGCACTCCATGGTCGAGTTCATCGACGGATCGACCCTTGCCCAAGCCAGCCCTCCCGATATGCGCCTGCCCATTGCGCTCGGGATGTCCTGGCCTGAACGGGTGCCAGGGGCCATAGCCGGGTGTGACTGGTCCAAAGCGGCCACTTGGGAGTTCTTTCCGGTTGATCCACTCGCATTTCCAGCCATCGATCTGGCGCGTGCTGCGGGCGCGGCAGGCGGAACTGCCACGGCCGTGTTCAACGCAGCTGACGAAGCCTGTGTCGCTGCGTTCCTGGACCGCGCCATTGCCTTTCCGCAGATCGTACGAACCGTCGGTGAGGTGCTGGCCGAGCATCTCGCGGGCGGTGATGGCCGTGAAGGATCAGCGCTCGTTTCAGGGAACTCACTTACCCTTGGCCACGTCGAACAGGCTGATGCTTGGGCTCGCACTCGGGCACTCGAAGTATCGTCAGCGTACGCAGAAGGGGTCCGATAGTGCTGCAGCTCGTTGGCATCCTGATCTTTGCCCTGCTCATTGCCATGTCCATCGCGCTCCATGAGTTCGGGCACTTTCTTCCAGCAAAGAAGTTCGGTGTCAAAGTCACCGAGTTCATGATCGGATTCGGCCCTGCGATCTGGACTCGGATCAAAGGCGAGACCCGATACGGCTTCAAGCTTGTCCCCCTGGGCGGCTATGTGCGGATGATCGGAATGCTGCCGCCAGTCAAGGAGTCTGAGCAGCCAGCAGAGCCAGTCAGCGCTGGGCGATTCGCCACGATGATCGCCGATGCGCGCCAGCAGTCCCTGGAGGAAGTCGGCCCCGAGGATCACGACCGAGTCTTCTACCGACTGCCTGTGCGCAAGAGAGTGATGGTCATGCTCGGTGGCCCACTGATGAATCTGATCTTTGCAACGGTGCTCTTCTCGATTCTGCTCATCGGCATCGGCCTTCCGCAGCCTTCGCTGACCGTCAATTCCGTTGTTCCATGCACTCCAAGTGTCGAACATCCGACTGGCGCGACATTGCCCTCTGGCAATTGTCCGTCCGGCACGACGCAGACACCCGCGATGGCTGCGGGTCTGAAGCCCGGAGACGTGATCGAGGCGGTCAACGCAAACCCTGCGCAAGATTGGGATTCAGTGAGCACCGCGTTGCGTGCATCCGGTGGCACGACAGTGACCCTTGACCTGTCGCGCGCTGGCCAGAGCATTCAAGTGCCAGTTGACGTCGCGCTCATTGATCGACCTGAGTATGACCAGATGGGCGAGGCGACCGGGGCCACGGTTGCCGGTGGATTCGTCGGCGTCAGCCCCGGAGTCGACTACGTGCGGCAGAGCTGGACTGATGTTCCTGCCTTCATGTGGGATCTCACGACAGCCTCGATCGGTGCATTGATCAGCCTTCCTGTCCGGCTCTACGAACTGGTCACCCAGACGCTGATCGGTGGTAAAGAACGCGCTATCGATGGGCCGGTCAGCGTGGTTGGCGTCAGTCGCATCGGGGGCGATATCGCCGCTATGGACGAGCCGATCGTCGGCAAGATCTCGACCTTCATTGCGCTCGCGGCTTCGCTGAACCTCTTCCTCTTCCTATTCAATCTGCTGCCAATCCCACCCCTTGATGGCGGGCATATTGCCGGTGCGCTCTATGAGGCCCTGCGACGATCCATTGCCAAGGTGCGAGGTCGACCAGATCCAGGTCCGGTGGATGTTGCACGACTGCTGCCCGTGGCATACGTCGTGGCGATTGCCTTGGTGGGTATGGGGGCGATCGTGATCTGGGCTGACTTGGTCAAGCCGATCTCCCTGGGTTGATGAGCACTGGAGTGATCAACACAGGGATAATGCTGACGTGACTATTCAATTGGGCATGCCCGCGCCAGCACCCCGCGTGATCGCAGCTCGGCGCAAGTCGCGTCCGTTGATCCTCAAGCATCCAAGCCACCCGGTGACCGTGGGCGGGGATGCCCCGATCAGCGTGCAATCGATGTGCACGACCCTGACGTCAGATGTCAACGCGACCTTGCAGCAGATTGCCGAATTGACTGCCGCTGGTTGTCAGGTCGTCCGGGTCGCGTGCCCGAGNNGCGGATATTCACTTTCAGCCAAAGTATGTGTTCGCCGCGATCGATGCGGGCTGTGCCGGAGTGCGTGTGAATCCGGGAAACATCAAGAAGTTCGACGATCAGATCGCGGCAATCTCGCGGGCGGCCCGCGACGCTGGCACACCGATTCGCATCGGTGTCAATGCAGGTTCCCTTGATCCCCGGCTGCTGCAGAAATACGGGAAGGCCACCCCCGAGGCACTCGTTGAATCCGCATTGTGGGAGGCGTCGCTGTTTGAGGAGCATGACTTCCGCGACATCAAGATCTCAGTGAAGCACCACGACCCGGTCATCATGGTTGAGGCCTATATCCAACTGGCCGAACAGTGTGACTACCCCTTGCATCTCGGCGTGACCGAAGCTGGTCCGACCTTTCAGGGAACGATCAAGTCTGCAGTTGCGTTCGGAGCGCTGCTCAGCCGCGGCATCGGTGACACCATTCGCGTTTCTCTCTCTGCCCCACCGGTGGAAGAGATCAAAGTGGGCAATCAGATCCTTGAATCCCTCAACCTGCGTCAGCGTGGCCTTGAGATCGTTTCCTGCCCTTCGTGTGGGCGAGCGCAGGTCGACGTCTACACCCTTGCCGAGCAGGTCACTGCTGGGTTGGAGGGCCTGGACGTTCCGCTGCGCGTGGCTGTCATGGGCTGTGTCGTCAATGGCCCGGGTGAGGCTCGCGAAGCCGATCTCGGCGTGGCTTCAGGCAATGGCAAAGGGCAGATTTTCGTACGGGGTGAGGTCATCAAGACCGTGCCTGAGGCGATGATTGTGGAGACGCTGATCGAAGAGGCACTCAAGCTCGCTGAGTCGATGACGGAGAGCGGAACCCCCGAGGTCATGACCCACTAGCCCTCTTGGGCCTATCGTCGGCCCGTGGGAAATGTGCGGCCGGTTTCGGCAGAGGACGTTGAGCAGCTGCTCCGACTGTTCGCGCGAGACCCCATTGCGCATTGCTTTGTCGAATCCCGCGTGCATATCGCTGGCGTGGATCCGTGGAAACTCGGCGGTGAGATTCTTGGCTATTACAAGGACGGACAACTTGCCTCGGCACTGTTCTCTGGAGCCAATCTCGTTCCGATTGAGGCCACGCCGGCTGCCATTGCCGCCTTCGCTGACTACCTGCGCCCTCGGCTGAGGAGATCCTCGTCGATGCTGGGTCGGGCCGAAGAGGTCTTGGATCTTTGGCGATTGCTGGAACCTGCCTGGGGCGTGGCTCGTGCCGTACGAGATGTGCAGCCATTGATGGCGATCAGTTCCAATGGGCCAATTGAGCCCGACCCAGAAGTCAGGTGCATCCGCCTTGACGAGCTTGATGCCTATTTGCCTGCAGCGATCGACATGTTCACCGAGGAAATCGGAGTCTCGCCGGTGGCCGGCGGCAACACCTTGGCCTATCGAAGCCGCTGTGCTGATCTCATTCGCACAGGTCGCAGCTTTGGCCGGGTGCGCGATGGGCTTGTCGAGTTCAAGGCTGAGGTCGGGGCAGTGAGTCCTTTCGTCTGCCAGGTGCAGGGAGTCTGGGTGGATCCCAGCCTTCGCGGGCGCGGCATCTCGATCCCCGGCATGGCGGCGGTGGTTGTGGCAGCGCGTGCGCGATTCAGCCCAACGGTGTCCTTGTATGTCAACGACTTCAACACCCCAGCGCGCAAGGCGTATCTGGCTGTTGGGTTTGAGCAGGTCGGCACATTCGCGACGGTGCTCTTCTAGAAAGCCCTGCTCCGCACTGATCGGTAGGCTGCCCAGATGCTGCGAATGTCGACCTTGTTTCTGCGTACCCTCCGTGAAGACCCAGCTGATGCGGAACTCCCCAGCCATCGCCTCCTGGTCCGTGCAGGGTTCATTCGTCGCGTTGCGCCGGGCATCTTCACCTGGCTTCCTCTGGGCTATCAGGTGTACCGCAATGTCGAGAGCATCGTTCGTGCCGAAATGGATGCCGCTGGCTTCCAGGAGGTGCACTTTCCTGCTCTGCTTCCGCGCGAACCCTACGAACTGACCAATCGCTGGACCGAATATGGCGATGGCCTGTTCCGGCTTCAAGATCGCAAAGGGGCCGATTACCTTCTTGGGCCAACGCATGAGGAGATGTTCACTCTGCTGGTGAAGGGGGAGTACTCCTCGTACAAGGATCTGCCTGTCAGCCTCTATCAGATCCAGGCCAAGTACCGCGATGAGGCTCGGCCACGCGCTGGCATCCTGCGCGGCCGCGAGTTCGTGATGAAGGACTCGTATTCATTCGACCTCGATGACGCCGGCCTGCAGATCTCCTATGACCGCCACCGCGATGCGTATATCTCCACATTCAGTCGGCTTGGCCTGGATTTCATCATTGTGTCGGCGATGTCTGGCGCAATGGGTGGCTCGGCCAGCGAGGAGTTCCTCGCACCAACGCCGGTGGGAGAGGACAGCTTTGTGCGGTGCCCATCGTGCGCATACGCGGCCAACGTCGAAGCGGTCACGACGGTCGTACCTGCTGATGGTGATGCAACTGGCATTGCGCCTGCCCACATTGAGCGAACGCCGAGTTCCGGGACGATCGAAGCGCTCGTGAGCTTCTCCAACCGCGACTTCGGTCGCCAGGACCGTCTGTGGACAGGCGCTGACACGCTCAAGAATGTGCTGTTCCTCGTCACTGATCCCACTGGTGGCACTTCTGCGCTCGCAGTAGGAGTCCCTGGGGATCGTGAGATCGATCCGAAGCGGCTCGAGGCGGTGCTGCAGCCCAGCGAAGCAAAGCCCTTTGAGGATGCCGATTTTGAGCGCTATCCCGCATTGGTCAAGGGCTACATCGGGCCAAGTGTCCTTGGCGAGACAAGCGAGTCGGGCATTCGCTACCTCGTTGATCCGCGCGTTGTCGCTGGCTCGCGGTGGATCACCGGAGCCAATGAATCCGGGCATCACTACTACGACTTCGTCGTCGGGCGTGATTTCACGGCCGACGGGGTGATCGATGTTGCCGATGTGCATACAGGCGATGCCTGCCCCAATTGCGGAACCGGACTCGAGATCGAACGCGGGATCGAGATCGGGCACATCTTTCAGCTGGGCCCCAAATACGCCGACGCGATGGGCCTGAAGGTCCTCGACGAGCATGGCGAACTCGTCACGGTCACCATGGGTTCATATGGCATTGGCGTCTCGCGTGCGGTCGGAGCCATCGCCGAACAATCCCACGACGACAAGGGCCTGATCTGGCCACGCGAGGTCGCACCCGCTGATGTGCACCTCATAGCAGCGGGCAAGGACGAGTCGATCTATGTTGAGGCGGAGCGCATTGCGGCCGAACTTGAGGCCCAGAAAATCCGCGTGCTCTACGACGACCGCACCGCAGTTTCGCCCGGCGTGAAATTCAATGACTCCGAGCTCATCGGAATTCCCACCATCGTCATCGTTGGCAAGAAGTTGGCTGAAGGGTTCGTCGAGGTCAAGGATCGTCGAAGTGGCGAGCGAGAGGACGTCGCCGTTGGGGATCTGGTCGAGCGACTCGTGCAGATCTGCGCAAGTTAACTGCCTGGGAGCGGCACTTCGGTTTCGGCTCTGCGTGGACCTGTGAGGAGTAGCCTCAATTGCACACCACGCGATGCGCGACTCGGGAGATGCCGATGATGGACGACGACCCGATAGAGCTCGCCGAGGGCGTGTGGTGGGTCGGTGCCCGGCTAGCTGATGACACCTTCCAATGCCATGCGTACTTCATCGACAACGGCCTCAACAGCGTCCTGATCGATCCGGGTTCTCCGTTGACGATCGAGTCGACCCTCGCGAAGATCGCATCAATCGCCGACCCCGAGTCAATCAAATATCTCGTCGTTCACCACTCCGATCCCGACATCGCGGCGGCACTGCCGTATCTGTCGGACACACTCATGCGGAGCGATGTTGTTGTCGTGACCGAGTGGCGGGCGATGGCCCTGCTGAAGCACTACAAGCACAGATTCGAGTACTACCTGGCCGAGGAGCATGACTGGACCATCCCGCTCAGCGCCGGTCGGGCACTCCAGTTGCAGTTCACGCCGTACCTCCACTTTCCAGGTGCGATGGTCTCCTATGACACGCGTTCGCAGATCGTCTTCTCCTCTGATCTCTTCGGCGGGTTCGTGCCCGATTCGACCATTCTGATCTCACACGATCTGGACTACGTCCTGGACAACGCACGGCCCTTCCACCAGCACTACATGCCCAGCACTCAACTACTGGCTGCCGGACTCGGACGCATCCAGAAGCGTTGGCCAACAATCCGGCTCATCGCACCGCAGCATGGACACGTCGTGGCCGGTGAGATCGTCAATGCTGCGTTCGAGGGGTTGAAGGGAATTGACTGTGGGGTGTTCACGCTGGCCGATGCCGACCTCGATCTGCGCCGGCTGCTGCGGATCTCCGAGGCGAAGGCACGCATCACGGAAGCCTTGCTGACCATCGCCGAGCCGGCGACTCTCGTGGCAGCGATCAACGCCATCCTTGCTGGGACACATGAGGCAAGGGAGTGCGCGCTGTACGTCGATCTGCCGGGTGACGGATGGACTATGTGGGGACAGGAGTTCAGCAAGCCGATCAGTCGACCCCCGGATCCGGCTTGGCCGCTGGTGGATCTGCCTGGCAATCCGGCCGCCGTGCTGGCGATCCACACTCAAGACGACACGCACCCCGACGAGGACCTCATGCGAATGCTGCACGACATGTCACCGACGATGCGTCCGGCCCGATGGTTTTGTCAGCCGCCTGGTCGCGCGTCGCGAGGCCGCTACTGCGCAGGCCGCCGCGCTCACCGACCCCCTCACCGGGCTGGGCAACCGGCGCGCGCTCGCAGCACGACGCCCCACTGGTGACTATGCCCTGATCTCTGTCGATATCGACGGCTTCAAAGGCGTGAATGACAGCTATGGACATGCGGTTGGCGATGCCGTGCTGAGCGCGGTATCTGGCCTGCTCACTCGTTTCATCCGCGACTACGACTCTGCATACCGATTGGGTGGCGATGAGTTCCTGGTGTGCCTGCCAGGGGCCGGGGAGACTCCGGCAGTGCGGATAGCGGGGCGAATCCGATCGGGAATGCAGAGTCTGTCGATCGACGGGCTTCCGAGTGGCGCGGACGTGACGTTGAGTGTCGGGGTCGTCGTGGCGCACAACCGGCTCGCTGAAGAGTTCGAGCATGAGCTCGAGCTCGCCGATGAGGCACTGTATGAGTCGAAGCGTTCAGGTCGCGATCAGGTCAGCGTTCATCATGCCGCCGTGTGAGCACGTCGGCTCACGCCGGCGGTGTCGGCGTCCAGTGCTGCGCTCGCTGCGCAGCCTTGAGTGATGCCGTCTTTGCGACGGAGCGCGCGGCGCCGACTGTGGCACTTGCCACCTGATCGAACAGCGGTATCAACTTCATCTCGAGCAACTCTGCCAATTGCCTTGCCTGCTGTGCATCCGTGACTGGTCCAGGCAGGACGTAGGTCACTGCAGCTTCATTGATGGTGGTACCAAGGGCAAGTTCGAACGCAGCACGCTGCCGGTTCAGGGTCGTGATAGCTCGAAGTGACTGACGTTGACCGGTGCCATTCACATGCGCGCCAACCACGCCATAGGCGTAGACGGCCGCATCAATGCCGGCGATGGCCTGGTGCAGTGCGTCTGACGCCGAGGCGCTCTGTGGAGCCAGAGGTGTCGAGGCCGTGTTGCTCGGGCTTGACGAAACTTCGGTCGTCGGCTCCTGCCCGCTCGCGCAGCCAACGACCAGAAGTGATGCCACCGCAAGAGTGCAGACCAGTCCAGGCCCGCCCTTGGGGATCGTGAGTCTGGGTACGGGCACAACCCAAGAATTGCATGACCCGGGTATATTGCACGCCAAGGCTGCACCTCACCTGAGCCGGTGGCGGAGAAGTCACGACAACTAAATGCTGGGAGGCACCATGGCTGCTTCGGTGGAGAGGATCCGCGCAGGCATCGAGCCCCTGGTTGCGGCCGTGGGCGTGGATCTTGAAGATCTGCAGATTCAGCAAGCGGGCCGGCGGGAGATTGTGCGCGTGGTCATTGACTGCGATGGTGGAGTCTCCATTGATCTTGTTGCCGAACTCAGTCGTCAGGTATCCCAAGCACTTGAAGAAGAACCGCTGAACAGCCTGTTCGCGGGCACCTATGTTCTTGAGGTGAGTTCTCCGGGCGTTGACCGTCCACTCACCGAGCTCAAGCACTGGCGACGTGCGATTGATCGCCTGGTTGAAGTGCAGATGCGCGATGGGTCAGTCGTTCTGGGGCGTGTCACAGCTGTCACGGAAAACGAGGTGACCCTTGAAGTCGCCGAGGGCAAGGCGAGTGCAAGTCAGTCGATTCCGTTGTCCTTGGTTGAACTTGGCCGAGTGCAAGTTGAGTTCAATCGCACGACAACTGAAGGAGCCGAAGATGGACATTGATGTTGGGGCTCTCAAAGCTCTCGTTCGCGAAAAGGGACTCTCGCTGGAACTGCTCGTTGACTCAATTGAGCAGGCGCTGCTTGTTGCCTACCACCGCACGCCGGGTTCCTCCGAGCGCGCGCGGGTCGAACTGGATCGCAAGACCGGGCATGTAGTGGTGTGGGCTGCTGAGCTTGACGAGGAGGGGGCGACCATTCGCGAGTTCGACGACACGCCTGACGGCTTTGGGCGTATCGCAGCCACCACGGCAAGCCAGGTGTTCCTCGGGCGACTGCGCGAGGCCGAAGGCGACGCCACCCTTATCGAATTCACCGGACGCGAGGGCGATCTCGTGTCGGGTCTGGTCCAGCAGACCTCCAATCCACGAATGATCCGGGTCGACATTGGAAAGATCGAGGCCAACCTTCCGCCAGAGGAGCAGGTTCCAGGTGAGGACTACCGCCATGGCAGTCGCCTGAAGTGCCTGGTCGTGGGCGTGCGCAAGGGCTTCAAGGGTCCAGTGGTCACGGTCTCCCGGTCACATCCCAACCTGGTGCGAGCACTCTTCGCACTGGAAGTGCCTGAGATCGCTGATGGCACGGTTGAGATCGGCGCTCTGTCACGCGAGGCCGGACATCGCACCAAGATCGCCGTGCGTTCCACCGTGCCCGGAGTCAATGCCAAGGGCGCCTGCATTGGCCCCATGGGACAGCGCGTTCGCCAGGTGATGGCTGAATTGCACGGCGAGAAGATCGATATCGTCGATTTCAGCGATGACCCCGCTGAACTGATCGCGCATGCGCTCTCACCGGCCCAGGTGACGTCAGTGATCATTGTGGACCCAGTGGCCAGGGCAGCCCGCGTGACTGTTCCCGACTACCAGCTCTCCCTTGCTATCGGCAAGGAGGGCCAAAATGCCCGCCTTGCCGCGCGCATGACGGGTTGGCGCATCGATATTCGACCGGACACCGCGGTGATCGAGCCGGAAGCCGCAGAGCCAGAACCTGCATGACCTCCGAGCGCACATGCGTGGGCTGTCGCACTCGAGCCCCTGCGGAATTGCTCCTGAGAGTGGCAATCCAGGGTGGATCCCTGCGACCCGGCCGGAATCTGCCCGGTCGAGGAGCCTGGCTGCATCCGGATCTGGGCTGCCTGAACCAGGCTGAGCGCAGATCGGCTTTTGGTCGAGCTCTGCGCCACACGGGTCCGATCGACACTGCTGGGATCCGTTCCCACCTCGAGGGTCTGGCTCCTGATCGATTCGCGCTATAGTTATCGCCGCTGTGCGCACACGCGTGCAATTCCATCCGCCTAAGCGTCGGGAGCTCACATGAGGTCATCCACCCGATGAACGAGCAGGGTTAGTCATGCGTCGTTCGCACTGACGGTTCGGGTTGGATAACCCGGGCCAAAGACAGGAGAAACGTGTCAAAGGTCCGGGTCCATGAGCTCGCAAAAGAGCTAGGGGTCACCAGTAAGGATGTGCTCGCCAAGCTCGCAGAGCTAGGCGAGTTTGTGAAGTCTGCGTCATCGACGGTTGAGCCGCCGGTAGTGCGCAAGCTGAGAGAGGCAATGCCGGCAGTGGCTGCACCAGCCAAGCCGGCCGCCAAGAAGGCAGCTGCCAAGCCAACCGCGCCAGACGCACCAGTGCCGGCGCCAGCACCTGTCCCCGTTGCCGTGGAATCTCAGGCACCCGCGGCACCCGCGGCACCCGCTGCAGTTGCACCAGTGCCGGCGCCTGTTGCCCCGGCTCCCGCGGCACCTGAGCCTGTGGCACCTGCCGCCGTTGCCGCATCAGTGGAGACTGCCCCAGCGCCGCCGCGCCCGGATGCTCCCCGTCCAGATGCCCCGCGCCCCGATGCTCCTCGACCGACCGGACCTCGTCCGGGCAACAACCCCTTCG
>DNXA01000202.1:636-3618 GCA_003506065.1 Actinomycetota bacterium | reverse complement strand
GTGCAGAGCAGTCGCCCAAGATCGGTGTGTGCGGTGTAGTCGCCATAACCGATGGTCGTCAGCGAAGTGAGGCTGAAGTACATGTACACCTGAGTTGGCTGGTCAGATCCGAAGAACGGTACGTCCTGCAACGAACTGACCGCGAGAAACATGTAGAAGAACGCGACGGGAAGCAGCAGATAGGCCGAGATCGCACCGAACATCGTGCCCCGCGAGATGCGCCGATGGTGCACCAGGCGCCGGACGATGACAGCTGGAGTGAGCACGGCAAGGACGGTGATGAGAACCGGTGCGGTGATCGTGCCCTCTGGATCCAAGGTCGACTCAGTGCTGAAGAAGGTGGCCACGGCCAGGCCCAGCACGCTCAGCACAACGATCAGATCAACGGGAACCTGCCAACGCTTGGCCAACCCCGAAGCACGCGTGCCCAAAAGCAGCGTGGCTCCGACGAGCACCGAGGCCGCAATCGAAATGAACTCTTGCGGGAGTTCGTCGACGGGTTGGTAGAGGTCGACCAAGGACAGCATGACAATTGACGCGGCAATGAGCAGGAACAGGATGCCGAAGCGATCAAGTTGGCGTGACCGATCGTCAAAAATGACCACTCGCCGACTCTTGAGCTCCATAGAAGAAACGTAGTGCGTATGAGGCCCGGTTCAGGGAAAGGTCACAGCACCAAGGGCTTGATTCCAGCCATTGCCAATGATGGATCGCTCTTCCAGTCGACGCCGGGAACGTCGATGTACAGCTCCACCTCATTGCCGTCTGGATCCAGGACATACAGGCTGTGCGTCACCGTGTGATCACTGGCACCGACAACGGGAACGTTGTGCTCTTTGAGCGTGGCCAGTGCAGCACGCAATTCATCGTCGCTGTCGCCGACCTTCAGTCCGAAGTGATACATCCCGACTCGTCTTCCAGCGGGAATGGCTGCTGAATCCTTGCCGACCTCAATCAGTAGCAGTTCGTGGTGCGTCCGGTTTGAGGGCGCAGAGAATGCCGCGGCCGAAAACCTCACGCCTTCACGCTCGCCACCGAAGATCATTCGCCAGCCAAGCACCTGACCATAGAAATGCGCTGAAGCATCAAGGTCGCTCACATAGAGCACCAAATGTCCCAGTTCCTTGATCTCCATGAGTTCCCCTGATCTCTTGTGGCACCCAGCCGCGTACACCGGGTTCCACCGTAGCAAGCACCTACGAGCCGCAAATGTCACACTTCGATCATGAGCGAAGATGCACTTTCCAATGTTGCCCACATGTTTGACGCGCTAAGCGACACCTATGACGGTGTTGGGGTCGACTTCTTCCAACCCATAGCCTCGGGTCTTGCACGAGCCATGCAACCGGCGTCAGGCGAGCGCTGGCTCGACATCGGATGTGGGCGCGGCGCGGTCATGGCCGCTGTCGTTGACCTCATCGGAGCGAGTGGTTCTGTCGTCGGCATCGACATCTCGCCAGGCATGGTGAATCAAGCGCGCAAAGACCTCGATTTGTACGCCAATGTTGAAGTCCATATTGGCGATGCACAGGAGCCTTCCACCGAACTGGGAACGTTCGATGCGGTGTCGTCCAGTCTTGTTCTCTTCTTCCTGCCTGATCCCCCAGCCGCACTGAAAGCATGGCAGCGGCGGCTGAAGCCGGGCGGGCGCATCGGAGTGACGACGTTCAGGGGGATGGATCCTCGCTGGGCTCGGGTTGACACTGTCTTCGAGCCCTTCCTTCCTCCCGCGATGCGAGATGCCCGCACGACCGGCCAACAGGGCCCATTCGGGAGTGACGCGGGCATGGAGGCCCTGCTTCGCGACAGCGGCTACTCCAATGTCCGAACGATCGAAGAGTCCGTTGATATCCGTTTTGCCAACAACACTCAGTGGGAGGCGTTCACCCGGTCCACTGGCCAGCGTGCGATGTGGCAGGCAATTCCGGAAGACCAGACAGCTGATGTCCGGCAGGAAGCGTGGCGAATTCTCGCTGAGTATGCGAAACCTGACGGATCAATCGTGTTCCAACAACCGATCCGTCACACCCTCGGTGATTGGACCGGGTAGCACATGCGGGACGAGTAAGGATTTCAGGGAAGGCGCAGGACGGAGACGGCGAATTCAGCCTGTTCCTGCCATGGTCGTAGATTCCATGTCGCGAAGCGCTGCTCAAGCACAAAGCCCGCAAGAGTCAGATGCTCGTCAAAGTCGGCGATGGCATACCTGTCCGTGTGAAAGCCAATGACTGCCCTCCCTTCCGCGGCAAGGTGCAACCGCAGTCGCGTGAGTACCTGAACCTCAGTGCCGGCCTCCACGTATGCCATGACGTTTCCCGCAGCGACAACCACATCGAAGGGTTCCCGGTAGCCGAGAGCCGGAAGGTCAAGATCCACGAGATCGGCAACGATCCAAGTAGGGCCGGGGTGGTCCTCGCGCGCAGCGGAGATCAGCGTCTCATCGACATCAACTCCGATCACGAAGTGACCTCGAGCGAAGAGTGCTGCTGCGGTACGACCTGTACCGCAACCCGCATCGAGAATCCGAGAGCCTCGCTCGACCATCGCATCGATCAAGCGCGCCTCGCCATCGAGATCGGCCCCACTCGAAGCAAGATCACGGAATCGCTCGACATAGCGCTTCGAATGGCCCTCAGAGGTCGCCGTGAACCAGCGGGGCGAGGACTTCATGAATGAAGCCTACGTGCGAGATCTTCTTCGGATTTCCCTCCAGCTACGGAGTTGCTGCAACAGGATCCTTGGACGTCTCCGGATCCTTGGATGAATGATGGTTGGCAACCATCCACTTGCCGTCCTTCTTCTCGTACACAAACGTGAAGCGGGCCGGGACCTTCGTTGTTGAGCCATCGGCATTCTTGTAGCTGAAGGTGTACAGCCCTGTTGCGTATGCCATGGCACCAACGCTTGCAGTTGTGATCTTCTGTGTACTGACCGTCAGGCTGTCCTTGCATGAGAGATGGTCGAAGTACTCGGTGATCTCGG
>DNXA01000202.1:0-556 GCA_003506065.1 Actinomycetota bacterium | reverse complement strand
AGCGATGTTCCGATGACCGGCAGCAATCTGTTCGAGAGAATTCGAGTAGCCATGCGGGCGAAAATAGCATTGAGCCAAGCCCTGCGACTCAAATGAGAGCAACCGGGGGTGCAGTGGTGAAGTCAATCCTTAGAACTTCCTGTGAATCTGCCCCGCGCCGCGAAGAATATCGCGGCTTGCTCTCTGGGTATTGAGTCACTGGAGTTGTTATTTACCAACACCTTTTCGCGCGTATTGAGATGCAGAATGTCCGGAAGTCCACCGAACACGCTTTATAAAGACTTGATCACGAAATCAATTTGACCCGGTTTGCTCGCCTATGGTGAAGCGATGAACGCAAACTTCGAAGTCGCAGGGAATCGACTCCAGCCGTCGCTTGAGCGAGGACGTTGGCGACAGCACTTCGTGCGCGCAATCGCGAGTGCGGCAGCCTTAGCAACAGTGGCCGCCGGCGCGCTCACTCTTGCACCAGTTGCGAACGCTGCAACGACCATCACGTTCCAGCCAAGCGGCGGAACTGTCGGCTTTGGTATCCCACTCAAGGCTGCGGTGGCAG
>DNXA01000032.1 GCA_003506065.1 Actinomycetota bacterium | reverse complement strand
TCTTGACGACTGCGGCCTTCTTCACGGGCGTGGCTTTGGCTGGGGCCTGCTTGGCGGGCACAGCCTTCTTGGCAATCGGCTTCGGCGCTGCCTTCTTCACGGCAACCGCCTTCTTGGCCACGGCGGCCTTCTTCACCGGAGCAGACTTGCTGGCGGGGGCTGCTTTCTTGGCCACGGCGGCCTTCTTCACCGGCGGCTTCACCGGAGATTTCTTCGCAACCATGCTGCTCCCTATTTTGGTGATTTCGGCGGAGCCTAGAACATGCATGCAACCGCTCCCGGCTGCCGCGCCGGAAGACAGGTATCCTGCCCTCTGCCTTCCATCGCTAGGAGCTCCATGTATCGCGCTGTGCCCGCGCAGATTGACTTGCCCGCGATGGAGCACGAGATCCTGGGTCTGTGGGAGACCCAGTCGACCTTCGCTCGATCCCTTGAGCAGAGCCAGGGCCGGCCAAGTTGGGTCTTCTATGAGGGTCCACCCACCGCCAATGGCACCCCAGGCACCCATCACGTGGAGGCGCGGGCGTTCAAGGACATCTTTCCGCGCTACCGGACGATGAAGGGCTTTCACGTGGCCCGCCAGGCAGGCTGGGACTGCCACGGGCTGCCGGTCGAGCTGGCCGTTGAGAAGGAACTGGGCTTCACCGGCAAGCAGGACATCGAGGCCTTCGGCGTGGCTGAGTTCAATGACCGCTGCCGCGAGTCAGTTCTGCGCCATGTGGGCGAGTTCACTGAGATGACCCGGCGCATGGGCTACTGGGTCGACATGGACAGCGCCTACTGGACCATGGATGCCAGTTATGTCCAGAGCGTGTGGTGGTCGCTGAAGCAGATCTTCGACAAGGGCCTGCTTGTTCAGGACCATCGCGTGGCGCCCTATTGCCCACGCTGCGGCACCGGGCTCTCAGACCATGAGCTGGCTCAAGGCTATGAGACGGTCGTTGACCCCTCGGTCTTCGTCCGCTTCCCCGTCACTGATGCGCAATTCCTGTCGACCTACCCAAGCGCAGCCCTGCTGGTCTGGACCACTACTCCGTGGACCTTGGTGTCCAATACCGCAGTCGCCGTCAAGCCAAGCGCGCAATACATCGTGGCGCGGCTTGGCAATGGCGAGGTACTGGTTGTCGCCGAAGAGTTGGCCTCCTCGCTCTTTGGGGACGATTTCGAGGTGCTCGGCCAGATGCCAGGGTCTGCTCTTGAGCGCATCGGCTACGAACGTCCCTTTGATCTGATTGACATTCCCGATGCCCACTTCGTGATCCTGGCCGAGTACGTAACGACCGACGATGGCACCGGGCTCGTCCACCAAGCGCCAGCATTCGGCGCCGATGACCTTTCCAGTTGCAGGGCATATGGATTGCCCGTGGTGAACCCAGTTCGGCCAGATGGTCACTTCAACGACGATGTCCCGGTTGTCGGTGGCGTGTTCTTCAAGAAGGCCGATGAAGAACTCGTGGCGATGCTGGACAAGAGCGGCAAGCTGTTCAAGCACGTGCAGTACGAGCACTCCTACCCGCACTGCTGGCGATGCCATACGCCACTGATCTATTACGCACAGCCATCCTGGTACATCCGAACCACGGCGATCAAGGACTCATTGATCGCCCAGAACGAATCCACCAACTGGTTCCCCAACACCATCAAGCACGGACGTTTCGGTGACTGGCTTGAGAACAATGTCGACTGGGCGCTGTCGCGCAATCGCTATTGGGGCACCCCGCTTCCGATCTGGAGATGCGAGAACGACCATCTCGTCGCTGTCGGCTCGCTGGCTGAATTGAGCGAGCTCGCTGGACGTGACGTGTCCGACACTGATCCGCATCGACCTTTCGTCGATGACATCACCGTTCCCTGCCCGACCTGCGCGGCCACAGCCACACGAGTCCCCGAAGTCATCGACTGCTGGTACGACTCCGGCGCAATGCCTTTTGCCGCTGTCGGCTACCCGAGTGGGGCGACGGACTTCCAAGCGCAGTACCCCGCTGATTTCATCTGCGAGGCCATCGATCAGACGCGTGGCTGGTTCTACACGCTGATGGCAATCGGCACCTTGGTGTTTGAGGAGTCGTCGTACAAGAACGTGGTCTGCCTTGGTCACATCCTTGATGAGGATGGCCGAAAGATGAGCAAGCATCTGGGCAATGTGCTTGAGCCGATCGGATTGATGAACGACCACGGGGCTGACGCCGTGCGCTGGTTCATGCTGGCCAGCGGCTCTCCTTGGCAGGCACGGCGAGTAGGGCACGCAGCCATTGGCGACGTGGTGCGCAAAACCCTGCTCACCTACTGGAACACCGTTGCCTTCCAATCCCTCTACGGTCGATTGGCTGATTGGGATCCGGCAACACCTGCTCCGGCTCCCGCAGATCGCCCAGTGATCGATCGCTGGCTGCTGTCCGAGGCCAATCGGCTGGCAATTGAGGTCGACGCTGCCCTGGACCAGTTCGACACCCAGCGCGCAGGGCGGCTCCTGGCAGCCTTCATCGACGATCTGTCCAACTGGTATGTCCGCCGGTCCCGCCGTCGCTTCTGGGACGGCGATCCCGCGGC
>DNXA01000214.1 GCA_003506065.1 Actinomycetota bacterium | reverse complement strand
GCGCCAGGGCGGGTCTTTCGCACCGGGAGCCCTGCGCCACCTGCTGGCCCCGGTACACATCAAAGAGCCGGACTGACTCAAGCAGATCACCTGCACCATCGCGGATCGCCTGCTCGATCTGCGCTGCTGCGACCTCATCGCGCACGACTAGCGCGAGATCCTCCTTGGCCACCGGCTGTGCCGAGAGCTCCGGTGCAGGACGGGCATCAACTGCCGCCGCCACAAGCAGGTCGAAATCCAGCTCGATGGCGCAACTTCGCTCTGGCAGGCCCACAGCCTCAAGCACACCCGGATGCAACTGGCCAGCGACGCCAACCACGGCCGAACCAATGCGCAATTCGGCACATCTTCCTGGGTGGAAAGTCGGATCGACGCCGCGCGACACGGTAAGGCTCAATCCGAGAACATCGGCTATCGCATGAGCCGTGCCGACAGCATCAGACCACTCATATGAGCGACCTTGTGCAGACCAAGTGCGCGGGTGCTCCTGGCCGATGAGCAGCACTGCAATCGAAGTGACCTGCGCCGGCAGCATCGCATTCAGTGCAAGCCATTGCTCGTCATCGGGACGCTGATCCACACTTGGACGCGGACACTGCGGGCCAAGGCTCCCCCGCACGACGGCTCCCAGTTCGTACAGGAACAGGTCATCGAATCCTCGACTGATATTTCGCTTCGCTGCGGCAGCAAGGCCGGGCAGGAGCGATGCGCGCAGCAAGGGCTGCTCGTCAGACATCGGATTGGCCAGGCGCACCTGAGAGAAGCGGCTGTCACCGGACTCAATTCTCAAGGCTGCGAGTTCAGCTTCACCAACGAAGGGGTAGTTGAGGATTTCAAGTCCCCCTCGTGCCGCCAGTGCCATGCCGACACGACGACGAAGGCGTTGCGCTTTGGAAAGCCCATGGCCAACGGCGGCCTTGGGCAAAGTGGAAGGCACCGAGTCATAGCCGATAAGCCGAATGACCTCCTCAACCAGATTCGCCGGGTCGGTGATGTCTGAACGCCAGCTCGGAACGGTGGCGAGCAGGGTGCCTGCGCTTGTCGAAATCTCGCAGCCCACAGATTCCAGCAGGGAGATGACGGTGTCCGAGGCAATCGACATGCCCGCTACCTGCCCAGGCTCATCCACCGGCATCTGGACCTGAGTCGGCTCGTATGGCGCTTCAACTGCGGTCATGCCCAGATAGCTGCCCCCGCCGAATTCGAGGAGCAGAGCGGCCGCCCGAGCCGAGGCGTATGGCGCGAGCACCCGATCAACGCCGCGTTCGAATCGACGTGATGCCTCAGACGAGAGCTTGTGACGACGTGCCATGCGCGCCACTTCGCCGGCTGTGAAATGCGCGGCCTCAAGCGCAATGGTCGTGGTCTGATCATCGATCTCAGTTGCGAAGCCGCCCATCGTGCCCGCGAGTCCGATGACTCCGCGATCATCGAGAATCACCAGATCGTCAGCAGCCAATGTCCGCTGGATGTGATCGAGGGTCTCAAGTGCTGTTCCTTCGGGCACGTGCCCTGCACGCACTCTGCCCTGCAGTTTGTCTGCATCGAAAGCATGCAAGGGCTGCCCGAGTTCGAGCATCACGTAGTTGGTGACGTCAACGGCCAACGAGACTGGGCGCATCGCGCAGTCGATCAGTCTGCGCTGCATCCAGGCAGGAGAGCTCGCTTTGGGATTGAAGCCCTCAATGGTGCGAAGAGTGAACAGCGCGCACGCGGCCTCGTCATCTGATCCGCACTCGATAGGCGTGCCACCTGTCACTGGCGCAGGCAGTTCAGCAAGTTCCAGACCCGGGTCGCTGAATTCAAGGCCGTAGGCCATTGCCAGTTCCCGAGCCAGTCCGCGAATGGACAGTGCGTACCCACGATCAGGAGTGACCGCGATATCGAGGATCTCCTCACCTACTCCAATGATCGGCTTGGCGTCTGCAGAGACCTCAGTGCTGGCATCCAGAATGAGGATGCCGTCGTGATCATCGCCCAGCCCAAGCTCGCGAGCCGAGCAGATCATGCCGTCAGAGATCTTGCCGTAGGTCTCACGCTGGGCGATCGCAAAACCACCGGGCAGGGTCGTGCCAGGCAAGGCCACAACTACGTGATCGCCTTCGGAGAAGTTGCGAGCCCCGCAGATGACGCCACGCACTCCACCATGCTCGGCACCTACATCGACCTGGCACCAGCGGATCGGCTTCTTGAATTCAGTGAGCTCTTCGATGGTCACGACTCGACCGACAACGACCGGGCCGTTGACCCCGAGTCCCACGGTCTCAACTGTCTCCACCTCGAGTCCGGCATTGATCAGGCGTTCAGCGATCTCGCGGCCACTCTGATCAGCTGGGATGGCGACAAATTCACGCAGCCAGGAAACTGGGGCCCGCATCAGGATTCCAGCCCAAAGGCACGACTGAATCGCACATCACCCTCGACCATGTCACGCATGTCCGTCACTCCATTTCGGAACATCAAGGTCCGCTCGATGCCCATACCGAAGGCGAATCCGCGATAGCGACTGGAGTCGATGCCGACTGCTTGAAGGACCCGAGGATTGATCATTCCGCAGCCACCCCATTCAATCCATCCTTCGCTGCCACAGGTGCGGCAGGGACGGTCTGGGTTGCCGATGGATTCCCCTCTGCAGACGAAGCACTGAAGATCCACTTCTGCGCTGGGCTCGGTGAACGGGAAGTAGGAGGGGCGAAGTCGCGTTCGGATGCCGGCCCCGAACATCTCTTGCGCGAAGTGGTCAAGAGTGCCCTTGAGATCGGCCATGGTCATGCCGATATCGACAGCCAGTCCCTCAACTTGATGGAAGACCGGAGTATGGGTGGCATCAAGCTCATCGGTGCGAAAGACCCGCCCTGGCGCAATGACATAGATCGGCACCTCGCGATCAAGCATTGCGCGAATCTGAATCGGTGACGTCTGGGTGCGCAACACGACTCCGCTGTCTGCAGAGTCCACGTAGAAGGTGTCCTGCATCGTGCGAGCTGGGTGATCGGGCGGCACATTGAGTGCGTCGAAGTTCACCCACTCGGCCTCGACTTCGGGGCCTTCCGCGATGTCGTAGCCCATGGCGATGAAGACATCGCAGATGCGCTCCATCAGCGTGGTCAAGGGGTGACGTCCGCCTAAGGGAGCCAGATAGGTCGGCAGCGTGACATCGACAGTCTCCTGGGTCAGCACCTGTTCATCGCGGGCAGCAAGCAGCACTGCCTCGCGGTCTTCCCACGCGGTCTTGATCTGCTGACGTGCAAGTCCGATGCGCTTGCCTGCGTCGACCTTGGCAGCCGGTGGCAGTGCCCCGATCTCGCGATTGGCCAAGGCCAATGGCGAACGGTCCTCGACATGAGCAAGACGAGCCTCTTTGAGTTCCGCGAGATCGGCACATGCAGCAATCGCGGTGAGCGCTTCAGCAACGGCAGCCTGCACAGATTCCGCACTGAGAGCGGAGACCTGCTTGGGGTCAAAGGACGTGTTCGGACCAGACATCAGGCGTCGAGTATGTCACTCGCCGAGGATCGCACGAGCGACCTGCTCGGCCGCGGCGTCGAGATCTCCCTCGCCCCGCAACACCAGATCTGGGTGCTCGGGAATCTCGTAAGCCTGACCAGCACCAGTCATGTTCGGCAAGTTGCCTGCAGCGGCCTTGGCGTACAAACCCTTGGGATCCCGCTCGGCGCACACTTCGACTGGCGTGTCGACGTAAACCTCGATGAAGTCTCCGCCGTCGAAGATGTCACGTGCCGCACGCCGATCGGATCGGTAAGGCGAAACAAGAGCCACCAGCACAACGACGCCGGCATCCATCATCAGCTTGGCGACCTCAGCGACTCGGCGCACGTTCTCGGCTCGATCCTCAGGGGTGAACCCGAGATCCTTGTTCAAGCCGGTGCGTACGTTGTCGCCATCAAGCACGTAGGTGTGCACTCCGAGCGCGTGCAGTTTTCGCACGGCCGCATCCGCGATGGTCGACTTGCCTGATCCAGGCAGACCAGTGAGCCACAAGACCTTGCCCGGGTGACCATTGAGCAGCTGGCGGGCACCACGGTCGACGTCGTAAGTGTGCGGAACGACGTTGAAGGCTCGCCGCATCGCATGGCGGGTCAATCCGGCGGCCACGGTGTCCGAGGTGACTCGATCCACGAGCAGGAACCCACCGGTGTCGCGCGAAAGGCTGTAGGGATCCATCGGGATAGGTCGGTCAGTGGCAATCTCCACTCTTCCGATGGCATTCATCTCCAGAATGCGCACGGCGTCCTCATGTCCGGTCACTACGTTGATGCGATTGCGAACGTTGGTGAC
>DNXA01000166.1:2777-3706 GCA_003506065.1 Actinomycetota bacterium | reverse complement strand
AGCTTGGTCTTGGTCTGGCCTTCGAACTGGGGCTCCGCGAGCTTGACGCTGATGATCGCGGTGAGACCTTCGCGCACATCCTCGCCCGAGAGGTTGATGTCCTTCTCTTTGAGGATGTTCCACTCGCGGGCGAACTTGTTGACCAGCGTGGTCATCGCCGAGCGGAAGCCCTCTTCGTGCGTGCCACCTTCAGTTGTGTTGATGGTGTTGGCGAATGTGTAGACCGACTCTGCGTAGGTGTTGTTCCACTGCATCGCGATCTCGGCGCTCATGCGTCGCTCGTCAGTGTCGGCCTCGGTCTCGACGTAGATGACGTGCTGATGCGCAGCGCCCTTGCTGGCATTGATGTGCTGGACGAAGTCCGAGATTCCACCGTCGTAGCGGTAGCGCACACTGCGGATGCGTTGAACCTCATCTTCAACTTCAACGGTTGCCAGCGCGGCACTCGCCTCGACTTCTTCGCCAGAGAGCACTGGGCGATCAACCGCAGCTCGTTCGTCAGTGAGCTCAATGGTGAGGCCCTTGTTGAGAAAGGCCATCTCCTGAAAGCGACGCGACAAGGTGGTGAAGTCGTAGGTGGTGGTCTCGAAGATCTCAGCGTCGGCCCAGAAGGTGACCGTGGTTCCCGTCAGGTCTGTCTCCTCACCGATGGCGAGGTCAGCCTGTGGGACTCCGTGCAGATACGACTGACGGTGGACGCGGCCGTTGAGGCGGACTTCGACATCAAGGGTGCGCGAAAGCGCGTTGACCACTGAGATGCCGACTCCGTGGAGTCCACCGGAAACGGTGTAGCCGCCGCCGCCGAACTTTCCGCCGGCGTGCAGCACGGTCAGCACGACTTCAACAGCTGGGCGACCCTCGCTCTCAACAATGTCCACCGGGATGCCGCGGCCATCGTCGACCACGCGTACGCCGCCGTCAGCGAGCAG
>DNXA01000166.1:0-2722 GCA_003506065.1 Actinomycetota bacterium | reverse complement strand
ACCTTCGAGCACGGTGATGGCGCTGGCGTCATATGACACGGGTGACCGGCCTCCTGGAATGCTGGGGAGAGTGCTGGGATGTTGACCTGAGTCTACCCCGAATCTGTGACATGACTGCCAGATAGTGGCCCGTGGCAGCATCTAGGACGCCCTGACCCCCCTGGGCAAAGGCAGGTGTATGAACCTGCCTCGCACGTGCCCCCTTAGTGGCTGCCTGGGCCCTGGGGACTAGCCGTAGGTGTCGCGCGGCCCGCGGCCCTTGACGTGTCGAGCCCCAGCCTTCCAGGAAGGACCCTGTGGGCCCTGGATCCGGATATCGGTCACCACCCCGCTCCCCACCGCGGTATCAATGGCGGTGCGAAGAGTCGGCAGGAGGTAGCGGACCTGGGTGGCCCAGGTGGTTGACTCCGCGCGCAGGGTCAGCACGCCATCCACGAATGACTCGGGCTGGACATGGCTGGCGAGGTCTTCCCCCACAATCTCTGGCCACAATGCAGTGACCTGAGCGCCGGCCCGCTCACGAGTCCAACCTCGATTGGTGATCAACTCACTGACGGCATCACCAAGGGGCTGGGGGTCGCGGCTGTCTGAGGTGCGTGCTGGTCTCTTGCCTGATGACTTCGAGCGCTGCTTGCCGCCTCCGATGGCCCGGTTCAGCGCCTTGGCGGCCGCATCTCCGCCCGCTGGAACTTCGCCTCGCTCAGAGGTCATAGGTCACCCTCCCAGCATCCACGTGAAAACGCGAGCCGGACAACTCCTTTGGGATATCCGCGTCAACAGCCGCAGTGATCAGGACCTGGTTGGCGTTGACCAGACGTTGTGCGAGTCGCTCACGGCGCGCGACATCGAGCTCGGCGAAGACATCGTCCAAGATCAGCACGGGATCCTCGCCATCGGCTTTCAACACATCGAAGGAGGCCAATCGCAATGCCAGGGCGATTGACCACGACTCTCCGTGAGAGGCGTAGCCCTTCGCGGGAACCGGACCCATGCGAATCGCCAGATCATCACGATGAGGACCGACCAGGGTCACGCCTCGATTGAGCTCTTCGTCGCGACGTATCTCAACGACCTCCAGCAGTGCGGAAGCCCACACTGCTCGATCGCGCGAGGCCGAAGGAGTTCGTTCACCCAGTGTTGCTTCCAGACTTGAGAGGTAGTGCAACTCAAGTTCCGTTGACACCTCCTGCGCGATGAAGCCGTAGTCACGGATCGCGGGCGGAGTGAGTGCATCGAGGAGATCCAAGCGAGCTACCGTCAGCTCGGCACCGATCGTCGCAAGCTGTTCGTCCCACACGTGCAGGGTTCGCAGCATTTCCTCTCCTGCGCTGCGCCGCGCAATTGAAGCTGACTTCAAGAGGGCATTGCGCTGCTTGAGCACCCGATCAAGATCACTGATGGTTCCAGCAAGACGCGGACTGCGCTGAACCAACAGCTCGTCGAGGAATCGTCGACGATCAGATGGGTCGCCCTTCACAAGGGCGAGGTCTTCGGGAGCAAACACCACAACGCGCAGGATGCCCAGCACGTCGCGCACGCGCGCTACATCAGCTCGATTGACCCGAGCCTTGTTTGCCTTGCCAGGGATGATCGCTATCTCAACAAGTGCTTCTCGGTCATGCGCGGTAACTGAACATCGAATGATCCCTTGGGATGTGTCGATCCGCACGAGTGGCGCATCGCTTGCGACCCGATGACTTCCAAGAGTCGCGACATACCCAATGGCCTCAACCAGATTGGTCTTGCCCTGACCGTTGCTTCCAACAAATGTCGTGACTCCAGGTGTGAGATCGATGCTCACCTCTGGGTACGAACGAAAATCTGTCAGCGACAGATGAGAGACCCACATTCAGCTCGCTGCTTACTCAGCCGGTGAGGCGAACGGGCATGAGCAAGTAGCGGTAGTCATCACGCATTTCGGAACTCACTTCGGCAGCACCGGTCAGCACTGCTGGTCGCGTGGGTTGCGTGAATGACATCCGTACGTATGGCGCGTCAAGAGCAGCCAATCCGTCAAGCAGGTACGTGGGGTTGAAGGCAATTTCAATATCGTCACCGTCAAGTGAGGATTCGACGGCCTCGCTTGCTTGCGCATCCTCGCCCGCACCAGCTCGCAGAATCACTTCAGATCCTTCAAAGGACAGACGCACTGGTGTGTTGCGCTCGGCAACCAATGCAACCCGCTTCACCGCATCGGCGAGCACTGCTGTTTCAACTGTCGCCACGGCAGAGGACTCCGTTGGCAGCAGTGTTCGGTACTTGGGAAACTCACCATCAAGCAGGCGGGTTGTCGTGCGTCGACCCTTCCCCTCAAAACCGATGAGGCCTTCACCGGCTTCAGCCAGGGCAAGAGTGACGAGATCGGCATTGGCCAATGCCTTTGCGGTCTCAGTAAGAGTTCTTGCAGGAATGAGTGCTGTTGCAGAGACACCGGAGTTCTGCGGGCTCCATGTGAAATTGCGAACAGCGAGGCGGTATCGATCAGTGGCAGCAAGCACCAGTGACTGCCCCTCGATCTCCATGCGGATACCTGTCAGCGTCGGCAAGGTGTCATCGCGGCCAGCGGCGATTGCCACCTGTGCCACTGCTTCAGCAAACAAGGCCGCATTGATCTCACCTGATGATTTCGGCATTGCTGGGAGTTGGGGGTAATCCTCAACTGGCAGGGTCGGCAAGGTGAAAGAGGAGCGACCGCACGTGATCACAATGCGCGTGCCTTCAC
>DNXA01000123.1 GCA_003506065.1 Actinomycetota bacterium | reverse complement strand
AACCTGCAGTCCGTTGCCGCGATGTGCGAGGGCGGTCAGCTTGCTGACGTCATCGCCGCGGTTGCAAGTATCGATCCCGTCATGGGTGGAGTCGATCGCTAACGCGATCGAGAGGAAGAGATCATGGCCATCAGCGAACAGACCATCGAGCGCATGCGCGAGCTTGCCGGGCTCTACCCGAAATCGCGATCAGCGCTGCTGCCGATGCTGCACCTTGTGCAAAGCGAGCAGGGCGAGGTCACGGCCGAAGGCATCGCCACCTGTGCTAAAGTACTCGGTCTTTCACCGGCAGAAGTCACTGGCGTTGCAACGTTCTACACGATGTACAAGCGCAAGCCAGTAGGCAAGCACCACATCGGCGTCTGCACCAACACTCTGTGTTCCGTGCTTGGTGGCGATGCGGTGTACGACGCACTCTCAGAGCATCTCGGGGTTGGTCACAACGAGCCGACTGCAGATGGCGGCTTCTCCCTTGAGCGCATTGAATGTCAGGCAGCGTGCACGCATGCACCTGTGATGACGGTCGACTGGGAGTTCATGGACGATGTCACTCCTGCGTCAGCAATCGATGTTGTCGAGCGCCTGGCTCGTGGTGAGCGCGTTGAATCCACGCGTGGTCCGGCCATCCGCGATTTCCAATCCACTGAGCTCAGCCTGGCCTTTCCCGACGATGGCTTGGCCCACGAGGGCAATTCGGTTGACGAGAAGATGCTCGCCGGGCTGCGGTATGCCAAGGAGCACAACATGTCGGCACCAACAGCCGGACAGGAGAGCTGAACATGACGCTGACTCCAGTCATCACTGAGCACTGGGATGTCCCCGATCTGTACACGATCGACGGCTACCAGCGCTTCGGCGGATACCGGGCCCTGCGCAACGCGCTCACCCTGGATCCCGACGCGATCATCGGGACGATCAAGGATTCGGGACTTCGCGGTCGTGGAGGCGCAGGCTTCCCAACCGGCCTGAAGTGGAGCTTCGTCCCGCAGAACGATGGCAAGCCGCACTACCTGGTGGTCAATGCCGACGAGTCGGAGCCGGGCGCCTGCAAGGACATCCCGATCATGATGGCCAATCCGCATGCCCTGGTCGAAGGCGTGATCATCTCGGCCTTCGCAATTCGCGCCAGCCATGCATTCATCTACATCCGCGGTGAGGTTCCCAATGCGCTGCGCAAGGTGGCAAGCGCAGTTGCTGAAGCTCGCCGTGCTGGATTCATCGGCAAGAACATCCTCGGGAGCGGCTTCGACCTTGAGGTGGTCGTGCATGCCGGTGCTGGCGCGTACATCTGCGGCGAGGAAACCGCACTCCTTGATTCGCTGGAGGGCTTTCGCGGTCAACCGCGACTGAAGCCGCCATTTCCTGCTGTTGCTGGTCTGTACGCGTCCCCAACAGTCATCAACAATGTCGAGACCATCTGCAATATTCCCTACATCCTTGATCGTGGGATTGACTGGTTTCGCCAGTTCGGCACGGAGAAGTCGCCTGGATTCAAGGTCTGGGCCGTTTCGGGCCATGTGAATCGCCCGGGCATCTATGAAGCACCGCTGGGCATCACCATGCGCGAGCTCCTGAACTACGCCGGCGGGGTTCGCAATGGCGGAGATGTGAAGTTCTGGCTGCCTGGAGGCTCGTCAGTTCCGATGCTCACTCCTGATCATCTCGACATTCCGATGACCTATGAGGAGATGGCGGCCGCCGGAACGATGCTTGGCACCGGCACTCCGATGATCTTTGACACCACGGTCAGCGTTGTGAAGGCGGTGACACGTTGGCTTGAGTTCTACAAGCACGAGTCCTGCGGCAAGTGCACCCCGTGCCGCGAGGGCACCTACTGGATCACCGGCATGCTCGAGACTTTCGAGCACGGGCATGGCGCTGAGTCTGACCTTGAGGTGCTCGTCAGTGCGTGCAATCAGATTGCCGGACGATCCTTCTGCGCCCTTGGCGATGCAGCAGCAACTCCGTTCCCGGCAGCCCTGAAGTACTTCCGTGATGAATTCATCGCGGCCACCCAGACCCCGGTCGACGAGCAGTTCGATCCGGTGGCCTCCTACGTCTTTGCGGGAGCCGTTGCGCGATGACTGACATCCTCAGCACCGAAGTGGTGCCGACCATCAGTGTGACCATTGATGGCGTTGAGCTCCAGGTCCCCAAGGGAACCTTGGCCATCCGTGCCGCCGAGATGATCGGTGTGGAAATTCCACGCTTCTGCGACCACCCGCTGTTGGAGCCGGTTGCCGCCTGCCGTGCCTGCCTCATTGAGGTTGAGGGCATGCCCAAGCCACAGCCGGCCTGCGCCCAGGTGGTCAGTGACGGCATGACGATCCACACGCAGAATTCCTCACCTGTGGCTCGCGATGCTCAGGAAGGCGTGCTGGAGTTCCTGCTGCTCAACCATCCGCTCGATTGCCCGGTGTGCGACAAGGGTGGCGAGTGCCCACTGCAGAACCAGGCAATGTCCGCGGGTCGTTCAGAGTCGCGCTTCGACGGCGAGAAGCGCACCTTCGACAAGCCCATTGCCATCAGCGCGCAGATCCTGCTCGACCGTGAGCGTTGCGTGTCATGTGCTCGATGCACGCGATTCTCCGAACAGATCGCTGGCGATCCGATGATCGAGCTGCTCGAGCGAGGCGCCAACCAGCAGGTTGGCATTGCCACTGGCGAGCCGTTCAACTCCTACTTCTCGGGCAACACCATCCAGATCTGCCCAGTTGGCGCGCTCACCAGTGCCGACTACCGATTCCGCTCCCGCCCCTTCGATCTGGTCTCCACCCCGACCACTTGCGAGCACTGCGCTTCGGGCTGTTCGCTTCGCACAGACTCCCGACGAGGTGAAGTCACCCGTCGCCTGGCCTGGGAGACCCCCGA
>DNXA01000271.1 GCA_003506065.1 Actinomycetota bacterium | reverse complement strand
GATTCATCCCCGATTGGTTCCCGAGCTAGACCTGCGAGACCGAGGCCACCACTCCACGGTTGACGAGATCTGCTGCCTTCGATGCTGTGTACCGAAGCGGATGATCAGACGGGACTGCCTGGGAGATCTGCCCAAGCAGATCGATCACCTGGCGTGACCAGCGAACGAAATCACCGGCAGTGAGATCCTCGCGCGTCAGGATCGAATACAGGCTGTTGCCCTGGCACCAGCGATATACCGGCCAGACGAATCCTGAGTCCATCATGCGAGTGGCGTGAAGTCCGTGGGCTGCCTCGATCTCGTGAATCTCCCCCCACATGCTCTGCATCTGCTCATAGGCGTTGCGGATCGGACCATGGGGCACCTTGGGCGCCTCGTCATCGGAACTTCTTGCTTCAAACACCAGAGTCGAGCACACTGCGGCCAATTCGGCCGGCGTGAGTTCATCCCAGGTTCCCGATCGAAGGCACAGGGCTGTCAGCAAGTCCGCTTCGGTGTACAGGCCCATCAGCAACTGGCCTTCTTCGGTCACCTGCGCGTTGTCATCCGCAGACGTCAGGTAGTCAAGCTGAACAAGCACGGCGCAGATGCGATCGAAATGCCGGGCGATGGAGTTGGTACGCCCTTCCACTCGACGTTCGAGTTCGTGGATCTCTCGTTGTGCTCGGTGATAGCGCTCCGCCCAACGAGCATGCTGTTCACGGTCATTGCACCCGTGACATGGATGCTGGCGCAATTGGGCACGCAACTGCGCCACACCTTCATCCTCGTGGCGCACGTTCTTGTGCCTGGCTCCTGCTGCTCGATCCCCGGCTACCTCGCGCAGCGCCGAGGCGAGGTCTCTTCGAGATTGCGCATTGCGCGCTGAGAAGGTCTTGGGAATTCGCAGCTTGCCAACAATCTCGAACAACGGATTTACCTCAAGACTGGAGATGCGACGCACCTGCCGCTCGGAGGTCATCACGAGAGGGCGCGGATCCGTGGCATTGCCATCAAAGCCAGTGTCAAGCACGACGGCTGGGCCGGCACGCTTGCCAGCAGGGATGATGATGACGTCGCCCGGCTTGAGCGAGCGAAGAATGTCCGTGGCATTCTCCCGACGCTGCGCAGCAGCTGACCGATTGGCGTCCTTCTCACGGCGGGAGATCTGTTCGCGCAATGCAGAGTATTCAACGAAATCGCCCAGATGGCAGGCCATCGCATCGTGGTAGCCGTCCAGTCCTTCTTCCAACCGACGGATCTGGGTTGCCAATCCCACGACCGATCGATCGGCCTGGAACTGCGAGAAGGAGGTCTCCAGCACCTCACGCGCAGTGTGTCGACCCAGGCGAGAGACGAGATTGACGGCCATGTTGTACGAAGGCTGGAAGGAGGAGCGCAAGGGGTAGGTACGGGTGGAGGCCAAGCCAGCAACGGCTCGTGGGTCAAGGCCCTCCTGCCACAGGACCACTCCGTGCCCTTCGACGTCGATGCCGCGCCGACCAGCACGTCCAGTCAGCTGGGTGTACTCCCCCGGGGTCAGTTCAACGTGCGTCTCGCCATTCCACTTGACCAATTTCTCCAGCACAACCGAACGAGCGGGCATGTTGATGCCCAGGGCCAGGGTCTCAGTGGCGAACACAATCTTGATCAGACCACGTTGGAACAGGCTTTCGACGACCTCCTTGAATGCCGGCAGGAGTCCAGCGTGGTGCGCGGCAATGCCCCGTTCGAGTCCGTCGAGCCAGTCATCAAAACCGAGGGCAAGCAGGTCGTCATCTGGCAGATGCCGAGTGGCCTCCAGTGCGTACTCGCGCACTTCGGTGCGCTCCTGCTTTGAGTTCAACCGCAATCCTGCGGCCAAGCACTGCTGCACGGCGTCATCGCAGCCATTGCGACTGAAGAGAAAATAGATAGCGGGAAGCAATTCGGCCTGCTCCAGCTGCGCGACCACATCACTGCGGTAGGGCGTCAGGCCATTGCGGCGGCGTGCACCACGCTCCGGACGTCCTCCCCGGCGACCAGGGTCGCGGGCCAGGCGTTCCAGTTCCGGGTTGACCACTTGCTGCTCGTCATCGACGAAGAGGTCATACATTCGGTGGCCGGCGATCACGTGCTGCCACAAGGGCACGGGCCGATGCTCCTCGACGATGATGTCGGTTTCACCCCGGACTGTGGCGAGCCATGCGCCGAATTCCTCTGCATTGCTCACCGTTGCCGAAAGCGCGGCGATGCTCACTGACTGCGGAAGGTGAATCATCACCTCTTCCCAGACAGCGCCGCGGAAGCGATCTGCGAGGTAATGCACCTCGTCCATCACGACATACGACAAGTTGTTCAGGGTGCTGGATTGCGCATACAGCATGTTGCGCAGGACTTCAGTTGTCATGACGACGATGGACGCCTCGCTATTGATCGAAGTGTCACCGGTGAGCAGACCAATGTGCTCAGCACCGAAGTGATCCACCAGATCGTGATACTTCTGATTGGAGAGCGCCTTGATTGGCGTGGTGTAGAAGCACTTTCTCCCGGCCTGCAATGCCAGATAGACAGCGAATTCGCCCACCACTGTCTTGCCTGCACCCGTCGGAGCAGCGACCAGCACGCTCCGTCCGCTTTCCAAACTTGCGCAGGCAGCACGCTGAAACTCATCCAGGCCGAATGAATAGTCATCAGCAAAGGCCTGCATCAGCGGAGTGCGCGCACGCTGCCGCGAAGCGGCATACCGCTCTGCGGGGCTATTCATCGTCATCAAGATTCAGCGGAGAAATCTCATCGTCACCCAAGTCGGAGAAGTCTCCGTTGCGCGCCCGCTTTCGGGCTCGCCGCTTGTCGTTCAGGAGCGAGAAGCCGATAGCGAAGGTCACCAGCAGCAGAACAGGCGCGGCCAGCAGGCTCATGTTGATCGGGTCACCAGTGGGCGTCGCGACCGCGGCGAAGATGAAGATGATGAAGATGATCCACCGCCACCAGGACAGCAGTCGCTTCCCGGTGAGGATGCCCGCCATGTTCAAGGCGATCAGGACAAGTGGAGCAAGGAATCCAACGCAGAACACCAGGACCATGCGAAGGAAGAAGGACAGGTACCGATCGACTGCAACGATGTTCGCGACGCCCTCGGGGGTGAAGCCGAATAGGAGGTCCAGCCCGATTGGGAGCACCGAGTACGCGACCAGCACACCAGCCACGACCAGTGGAAAGGCGACGGCGACGAAGCCAAGTGCCCATCGACGCTCATGACGGTGCAAGCCCGGAGTGATGAACCGCCAGAGCTGATAGAGCCAGACGGGAGCGCTGAGCAGCAACCCAGCCACTGCTGCGACCTGCAACTGCAGCACAAATGGATCGGCCACGCCGGTGAGAGCCAAGGTGACTTCGCGACCCTGCGATTTGGCCTGGGCTACGACGTCATTGAATGGCGCACTGATCCAGGCGAACAGTTGCGGGTAGAAGAACCACCCGATGACCATGCCGATGATCACGGCGATCGCTGACTTCACCGTGCGTGATCGCAGTTCGCGCAGGTGTTCCGTCAACGGCATTGCCGTTGATCGGTCGGTTCGAGACATCCAGGCGACTACTCGTCAGTCGACTTTTTGACTGCTGCATCCTCTGGAGTCGGCTCAGAATCGGTGAGACCCTTGGTTTCGGCCTTGAAGATGCGCAAGGAGCGCCCGAGTCCACGAGCAGCATCAGGAAGGCGCTTTGCCCCGAACAGCAGGGCGATGACGAGAACAATGATGAGGATCTCAGGTGCGCCAAAGCTCTTGAACATCAACCAGTCCTTCGTAGGGGAATATGGTCAAGAGTACGACGCGAGTGACTCCAGCGCTGCATCCGCCACCCGCACCCGGGCCTGTTCGGGGGAAAGCACCTGCATCTTCCCCGCCAGGGACAGCACAACTCGACTGAGCCATTCAAGATCCTGATAGGCCAAATCAGCTTCAAATCCGTCGTCTGAGCGGTCCTGGATGCTCGTGAAAGGGTAGACATCCAGGGCCCATCGGCTGCTGCGAGCCAGGCGCACGCGGGCAATCAGCGGCTCCGCTGCCAGGGTTTCCTCCTGAGCCGGGCTGGTCAGCTGCTCACCCAGCTCCGCGGACAGAATCCGGTCGACTCTGAACGTCCGATTGGCCTCTGCGCGTTGGCAGTATCCCGAGAGGTAGAGGCGGCCTTCGGTCGTAATGACTTCCTTCGGGTGCACGACTCTGTCGGTCACCGCGTCGTCAGTGCGAGCGGCATAGACGATATGCAAGGTGCGTTGGTCGGCAATTGCGCGCTCAATGACTTCCAGGACTGATGCGGTGACGCCACTTTCAACGGCGAATCCTGCGGAAGCCTGCGGGGCGCCCAGTGCCGTCTCCAGTCGGGAGATGACTCTGTGCAAGGTGGCTCGGTCATGAGCGCCGGGCACTTGCAGAAGGAAGCGCAGGGCAACGAGCAAGGACATGATCTCGTCGCCACTCAAGCGCAGCGGACGATCAAGGGTCTGCGGATCGATGACATGAATCCGGCCGTCATCCCAGAATTGAATGTCGACCAATTGATCAGGACCATGCCCCGGGAGTCCGCACACGACCAGAAGCCACAGATCCTTCTCACACTGCTGCACTGAGATCCCGAAATGCTCGGCCGCCTCCTCAACGCTGACCCCGTCATGGGTCAGCAGCCAGGGAACCATGGTCATCAGCCGCGAAAGACGAGTGCCAGAGTCGCTCATCGCTGCGCTCCGCCATGCTGGCGAGCAATGGCCGACAGCGCTGATTGCACCCTTGCTCGAATGGCATCCGGCTCGAGCACGACGACCCCGGACCCCGCCGAGCACAGTTGCGAGATGAGGGCATCTTCAGAGATGGCGGCAACGGAGATCTCGACATCTTGGAATGGATTACCGCCGCCGTCATTGGCCGCCCGGAGCTGGGCTCCCTGACCGGCCTTGATCAGCACTCGAGCACGAGCGGGGTGCTCAGCATTCACGCCACGCACGATTTCGGCCAGGTCGACTTCCGCGGGGCGCGGATGCTGGATTGCCCGTGCGGTGACAGTGACCGACCCGACTATCCGAGACACCCTGAACGTGCGTCGCTGCCCTCGGTCAAGGTCGTGTCCCACGAGATACCACTGGCCGTCGTGGGCGATGACGCCCCACGGATCAAGGGATCGAGGGACAGGCTGTTCGTCCTGGCCGCCGCGGTAGTCGAAGGTGACAACCCGCTGCTCCCGCAATGCGCCCATCAGCGGCAATAGAGCCGCGTCAGTGGCGGTCATCCGCACATCGTTGAAATCGCGCAATTCGGGAGCATCGCCGGAGATCGATTCGATCTTGCGCAATGCGGTGATGGCCGGAGCCTCCAGCACTGCCGTCTGCCACGTGGCCGCAGCCAGCGCGATCACGGCAAGCTCATCCGCATCGAAATTGAGCTCTTCGTTTGTGACTTGCCGTCGGATGACATAACCCTCGACATCGCCGTTGACATCGAGCACGGTCTCCACCGGAATGCCCATGCTCCGCAGGGCATCCTTGTCGCGCTCGAACATCCGCTCGAATGCGACCTCAGATGCATCGGGATCGTAGCCCGCCACGGCACGCCGAATCTCCGACCTTGGGACAGGCCGGGGTGATCCGAGCAGACAGAAGACCACATTGAGCAGGCGCTCAGTGCGATCGACTCGAGCCAAGGGTGCTAGCCGACGTTCAGCAGATCGATGACAAAGACCAGAGTCTGTCCGGCCAGGCGATGGCCACCGGACTCTCCGTAGGCCAGCGCTGGCGGAATGACCAGCTGGCGGCGACCACCGACCTTCATGCCTGGGATCCCCTCCTGCCATCCGGCGATGAGCCCATTGAGCGGAAAGGTGATGGACTCCCCGCGGTCCCAGGAGGAGTCGAACTGCTCACCTGAGGTGAACTCCACTCCGAGGTAGTGCACTTCAACCCGTCCACCGGGTACTGCCTGGGCACCTTCACCGACGATCAGATCGGTGATCACGAGAGTGGTGGGCGCTGGCCCTTCGATGAAGTCAATTTCCGGCTTCTGCGTCATGACTGAACCTTAGTTCTCGATGGAGATGAGCTGGACGACGAAGGCCAGCGATTCATCAGGCAGGATCCCGCTGCCCTGTGGCGGAGTGGGTCCATAGCCGGCTGCGCCCGGAATGATCAGCAGCCGCTCCTCGCCGAGCTTCATGCCCGGCATGCCCTGCCCCCAACCGGCAATCAATTGGTCCAAGGGGTACGTGATGGGGGCGCCATTGGCCCAGGAGGAGTCGAACTGCTGCTGGCTTACCAGCCCCACACCGCAGTAGTTGAAGGTGAGGGTGTCGGTGGCCTTCAATTCCTGACCCTTGCCCGAGTTCAGGGTCTTCGCGATGACCTCGGTTGCTGCAGGCAACGCGGGAGCCACGGTGATGACTGGTCCTAGCTCGGTCTCTTCCACGGTGACCCCGTCAACCGTGGTGCCCCTGGTTGGCGCCGTCGTGGAGGTAACCGGGTCGCCGCCAACGATCGCACATTGCGAGGTCACGTAATTGGATCCACTTGTTGTCTCAGTGGATGGGTCCGATGTGGCTGCCTCCTGTGATGAACACGCGGCAAGCAGAATTCCGGACGCAAGGAGGATTGCATATCTACGCATGAACGGAGCCTAGTCAACGCGCTGAAGACTCAAACTGGCACTACATGAGCGCGATAAGCCGTTCAACGCGCTCATCGACGGCAGTGAACGGATCCTTGCAGAGCACTGTCCTTTGGGCCTGATCATTGAGTTTGAGATGCACCCAGTCGACCGTGTAATCCCGGTGATTGTCCTGCGCACTCTTGATGAAATCTCCACGCAACTTCGCCCGGGTGTTCTGCGGTGGCAGAGATTTGGCCTCGAACACCTCGAGGTCATTGGAGATGCGATTGACCATCCCGCGGCGCTCGAGCAGGTAGAACAGGCCCCGATTGCGAGTGATGTCGTGGTAGGCCAGATCGATCTGCGCGATGCGCGGTGACTCAAGCCCAAGATCGTGCTTGGCGATGTAGCGGTCAATGAGCTTCTTCTTGATGACCCAGTCCAGATCACGATCAAGGGAATCAAGATCCTCAGCCTGCAGTGCGATGAGCGACTTCTCCCAGAGCGCGAGCACTTGGCGATGGACAGGATCCTCACGCAGGCCGCGGCTGTCAGCGAAGGCACTGGCCTTCTCGTAGTACTCCGATTGAATCTGAATGGCAGTGAGGTCTCGTCCAGTACTGAGTTTCACTTCGGTCTTGCACGTGGAGTCATGACTGATCTCGCGGATGGCCCGAATGGGATTCTCCAGGCTCATATCGCGCATGACTACTCCGCCTTCCAGCATGCGTAGCACCAGATCCACGATGCCGACCTTCAGCAGGGTCGTCATCTCGCTCATATTCGAATCGCCCACAATGACGTGCAGCCGGCGATAGAGCTCAGCATCAGCGTGTGGTTCGTCTCGAGTGTTGATGATTGGCCGTGAACGCGTCGTAGCGCTGGACAAGCCTTCCCAGATGTGGTCGGCGCGCTGGCTCAGCGCGTAGATCGGTCCGCGAGGGGTCTGAAGGACTTTGCCAGCTCCCGTGATGATCTGCCTCGTGATGAAGAAGGGAATCAGCCGCTCGGCAAGGCGTGCAAAATCGCCGTGACGTTCGACCAGGTAGTTCTCGTGGCAGCCATAGGAGTTGCCACCGGAGTCGGTGTTGTTCTTGAAGAGGTAGATGTCACCGTTGATCCCTTCAGCGCGCAGTCGTTCCTCGCCGTCGAATACCAGTCCTTCCAGAATACGATCGCCCGCTCGGTCATGCGTGATGAGGAGCGGGACGCTGTCGCATTCAGGTGTTGCGTACTCCGGGTGGCTGCCAACATCCAGGTAGAGCCGCGAGCCATTGCGCAGGAAGACATTGCTGCTGCGACCCCAGGACACCACGCGTCTGAACAGATACCGCGCTACCTCATCTGGACTGAGTCTGCGCTGGCCTTGAAAGGTGCAGGTGACTCCGTATTCAGTCTCCAGACCGAAGATCCTGCGATGCATCTGCCCACACTAGGCCAGAAGTGCATCCAAGCGGCCGCCATTGATGCGTGCGAAGGTGCGCCTTGGTCGATTGCGATCAAGCACGGCCACCTCCAATGCCGCGGGTTCCAAGGTGCGTGCAGCCTCGGCCCCAAATTCACCCAGCAGGCGAACAGCCAACTTCAATGCGTCTTCCAATGACATACCTGCTTGCCACTGTGCTTCCAGCGCCGATGTGATGCTCTCAGCCTGCCCGCCCATTGCCACGTAACCCTGCTCATCGGCCACAGATCCGTCGAAGGTCAGGCGATACAGCTGATCCTCACTTGAGTCATCACCGATCTCTGCCACGACGATCTCGACTTCGTAGGGCTTGGGCATTTCAGTGAAGATCGTGCCGAGAGTCTGCGCGTAGGCATTGGCAATACTGCGACCACTCACATCTCGACGGTCATAAGAATAGCCGCGCATGTCCGCCAGCCGCACACCAGCGACCCTCAGGTTCTCGAACTCGTTGTACTTACCGACAGCAGCAAAACCTATGCGGTCGTAGATCTCACTGATCTTGTGCAAGGCCCGTGAAGGATTCTCTGCGACGAAGAGCACCCCATCGGCGTACTCCAGGACAATGACGCTGCGCCCGCGAGCAATGCCCTTGCGTGCGTAATCAGCCTTGTCCTTGATGACTTGTTCGGGAGCCACATAGAAGGGCATGCTCATTGGGACTCCTCCATCGGCACAAGTGGGCCATCAGGGCGGCGTTGGCGTGCCTGCACGATGGTCGTGACATAGGCGGTGAGTTCGTCCTCATGGAGCAATCGCACGCCCGCGGCGTCGTTCACTGCTATGACCGGGAAGATGCCACGGGCCAGATCAGGCCCTCCGGTCGCGCTGTCATCGTCAGCTGCGTCATACAGGGCTTCCAGGGCAACCATGATGGCCTGCTCGGCAGTCATGTTCTCCCGGTACATCTTCTTCATGGAATTCTTGGCGAAGAACCCTCCCGACCCCACTGCGTGGTAGTCGTGTTCCTCGTACCTGCCACCGGTGATGTCATAGGAGAAGATGCGGCCGCGCTCGCGATCTAGGTCGTAGCCGGCGAACATCGGGACTACCGCAAGGCCTTGCATGGCCATGCCGAGATTTCCGCGCAGCAATGCCGAGAGGCGATTGGCCTTGCCATCGAGGCTCAGTTGCATGCCCTCGATCTTTTCGTAGTGCTCAAGTTCGACTTGGAACAATCGCACGAGTTCAACGGCAATGCCTGCTGCCCCGGCGATGCCGATGGTCGAATGCTCGTCGGCTTGAAAGACTTTTTCGATATCGCGCTGTGAGATGACATTGCCCATAGTGGCGCGCCGGTCGCCGGCCATGATCGCGCCAAAGCTCCCGCGCAGAGCCACGATGGTGGTGCCATGAGGCGCCAGCGTGCTGGAGTCCACAGCAGCATTCAACAGCAGGCGCGCACTGAGAAGGTCAGGTGCGAGATCGGCAAGGAAATCAGCAAACGAGGGCGAGCCCGAGCGAAGATAAGCCGCTGGCAGCATGCCTCCTCCCGAAGTCACTGACCACCCTTTTGGACGAAGGACTTCACGAAGTCTTCTGCATTCACCTCAAGTACGTCGTCAATCTCATCGAGCATCGAATCGACCTCAGCATCGAGTGCTGCCTTGCGTTCGGTCGCGGCCTGATTCGGAGCAACCTGTTCTTCAGGTGCTTCCTGTGTCGGCCGTGTTGACTTGCGTTCGACGTTCTCACGTTGAGGCATTCGTCTAGGTTACCTGCTTGGGCTGCTAAGCACCCAGCAACTCCACCAGATCTGCAGCGTTCGTTGCGCTTGCGAGCAGCTCACCAACAAGTGCCTTCGTGCCCTTGGTCGGCTCCATGGTCGGCACTCGCACCAAGGACTCCTTCCCCGGCAGATCAAAGATCAACGAATCCCAAGAGGCTGCGGCGATCTCGTCCGGGAATCGGCGCAGGCACTCTCCTCGGAAGTAGGCACGAGTGTCGGTGGGCGGGTGGAACTGCGCATGCTCGATCTCCTGATCGGTCACCATGCGCACGAGTTGCCCACGCTCCTCTAGACGCAGAGCCAAACCCTTGTCAGGTCGGATATCGGCGTACTGCAGATCAATGGCCTGCAGACGCGCAGCTGACCACTCCAGACCGCCTCGACTTCGATAGGCCTCCATCAAGCGGTACTTGGCCACCCAGTCCAGGACATCGGCACACTCCAGAGGCTCCTCTTCAAGCCGGTCAAGGATCCTGCCCCACTGAAAGAGGACGTCAATCGTCTCCGGATCGATGAAGTCTGCATACTCGGATTCACAGAACTTCGAAGCCAGGTTCCAGAACTCTCTCTGCATCTCCAGGGCGGTCCAGTTGCGTCCGCCGGTCAGCGGAATGCGTCTCTGCAAGGAGATGTCGTGGCTCACTGCGTACATGGATCGCACCGGCTCAGTGGGCGTCATGTCCATGCCCTCCAGGAAGCCGCTCTCCAGCATGCTGAGCACCAGCGAGGTCGTGCCCATCTTCAAGTAGGTGGCGGTGTCGCTCATGTTGGCGTCCCCGACGATGACGTGCAGCCGACGGAAGCGCTCAGCATCGCAATGGGGTTCATCGCGAGTGTTGATGATCGGACGCTTGAACGTGGTTTCCAGCCCCACCTCAGTTTCGAAGAAATCCGCTCGCTGGCTGATCTGATACTGAAAGTCGCGGGTCTGCTGGCCAATGCCCAGCCGGCCGGCACCCGTGAAGATCTGGCGGGAGATGAAGAACGGCGTCATCCACGCCACGATCGAGGAGAACTCTGTCGACCGGTTCATGAGGTAGTTCTCATGGCATCCGTATGAAGCGCCCTTGTTGTCGGTGTTGTTCTTGTACAGCAGGATCGGCAGATCCACCCCATCGGTCGTGGTGTACTGCGCAGCCCGATGCATGATCGCTGCTCCGGCTCGATCCCACAGCACGGCGTCACGCGGCCCGGTGATCTCAGGTGAGGAGTACTCCGGATGCGCGTGGTCGACATAGAAGCGTGCGCCGTTGGTCAAGATGACATTGGCCATGCCCATGTCATCATCAGTCAGTTGTGAGGGATCAGCCTCAGCTCGACTCATATCGAAGCCGCGTGCATCGCGAAGCGGCGCCTCCTCGGAGTAATCCCATTTCGGATTGCGCTGTCGCCCTCTGATGTTGTTGCGAGCGTACGCATTGACGAGACGAGTTGAGGTGGCCATCGCGTTCATGATGCGCACGCCCGGCACGGTGATGCCGTACTCCGTCTCGATGCCCATGATCCGATGCACGGTCATGTGCCACTCACTTTCTGCGCACGCTCACAGGTACTGGCCGGTGTTGGCAACCGTAGCGATGGAGCGACCCGCCTCGTTGCCCTTCTTGCCCTGCACCAGAGTTCGGATGAACACGATGCGCTCACCCTTCTTGCCGGAGATGCGAGCCCAGTCGTCGGGGTTGGTCGTGTTCGGCAGGTCCTCGTTCTCACGGAACTCGTCCAGGCACGCATCGATCAGATGCTGAACACGAATGCCCTTCTCACCGGTATCGAGGTAGGCCTTGATGGCCGCCTTCTTAGCCCGAGCAACGATGTTCTCAATCATGGCTCCAGAGTTGAAGTCCTTGAAGTAGAGGATCTCCTTGTCGCCATTGGCGTAGGTGACCTCAAGGAAACGGTTCTCATCGGACTCTGCATAGATCATCTCGACCGCACGTTGAATCATTGCTGCGCAGGCTGCCGGCACATCACCATCGTGAGCCGCCACGTCATCGGGATGAATCGGCAGT